>NZ_JVPL01000284.1:0-48675 GCF_001054655.1 Bacillus sp. 220_BSPC | reverse complement strand
ATTGTCGATGCAGGCGATGCTTACTTTCGCTGCCATTAATTTAAAGAAGAAGGCGAAATTCAGAGGGAATTTCAAAAGGGGTTCAGAATTTTCCGCCCCCCTTTAGTCTACAAATTGAAGCTGACTTTCAACAGTCAGCTTTTTCTATTAACAGAAGTCCGTACAAGATAAAAAAAATGATGGAGGAAAAGGAACTATTAGTGTGGCCTATTGTGAACACTTCTTTAACGATAGAACTTCTCACAACTGCTCCCTTCTGTGTCAAAACTCAAGACATGATCCCCGCCCAAGTTTTTACAGCCGTGGCTAAAATCAATAGAGCCAGTATGACTTGCAGTACTTTTACATTCATTTTTTTACCGGCCATTGCCCCAAGCGGAGATGCTATTAAGCTAGCTACAACCATGATCAACGCCGGATAGAAGTCAACTTGACCAGTTGAGATTTTCCCTGCTGTTGCACCAATGGATGAAATGAAAGTAATGGCCAATGAAGAAGCAATCGTGACCCTTGTTGGAATTCTTAAAACGATAAGCATGATGGGAACTAATAGAAAGCCCCCTCCGGCACCGACTATCCCGGCGCCTAAACCAACGATTAATGCCAGGATGGCCGCAAGCCATTTGTTAAAGGTAACTTGATCTACAGGAATGTCATCTATCCCTTTCTTCGGAATGAACATCATGACAGCCGCTATCAACGCCAAAATGCCATAGACGATATTCACTCCGTTTTCCGACATCGATTGTGATCCAAAACTTCCAACCACGCTTCCGATCAACACACTGATCCCCATGTAGAGAATTAGCGTTTTATTTAAATGTCCGCTCTTACGATAGCTCCATATACCTCCGATGGAAGCGAATAAGACTTGTACAGCGCTAATGCCTGTCACATCATGGGCACTAAATGCCGCTAAACCGAAGATTGGGGGAATAAACAGCAGCATTGGATAATTTATTATCGAACCGCCGATGCCGAGCATCCCTGAAACGTATGAACCTATAAAACCAATCAAAAAGATGGTAATGATAAAGGTTATATCCATTTTAAGTGCCTCCCTTAAAAGAAGGGAAACCAAATGGTTCCCCTCTCTTTATCAACCTTTTCTGATCCAAAATTTCAGTATATCATTTTCTTCTGCTGTTTCCATCAGTTCATGGCCACCGGATTTTGACCAAGCGGCTAAGTCTGCTTTAGCTCCTTTATCGGTTACATGTATTTCCAGCACTTGCCCGGTTTGCAAATCATTCATGGCTTTTCTCGTTTTGACGATTGGCATTGGACATGCCAGTCCCTTAGCATCTAGCACTTTATCTGCATTCATATTTCATCTCTCCCATTTTCTTGGTTTCTATTTTTATCGGTTTTAGCGAACCGCACAGCGATTTGGTCCAATTTCCATTTCGCGCTGTTTATCATCATCGGGTTCGATTTTCCCCATATTAGTTTCGCGAATTTCTTGATAAGCGTTTGGCTGAGGCGGTAAATTACCTGTTACCAGCTCTCTGAATTCCGTTTCATCCGCAATGTTCAATCCGTGATTTTCAGCAAACAGCGTACCCAACTTTTTAGCGACGCTTCCATCTTCATTCAATTCATCAATGATCATGAAATGTGATGGCAATACAATTAACTCTTCTGATAATTCTTTATAACGTGTATACAGTGTTTCTCTCAAGTCCCCTACCCAATCCTCAGCCAAACCAGCTAGGTCCGGTCTGCCAATTGAATCGATGAATAGTATATCCCCGCTTAGCAAGTATTTTTGATCCACCACAAATGAAGTCGACCCAATGGTATGTCCCGGGGAGTATAATGCTTGGATATCAATCGCTGTATGACCGATCGTTATCACTTTCCCGCTTTCTAACGGCTGATATTCAAAAGTTACCTCAGCCGCATCCTTTGGGGGCAGCCAGTAAGCTGCATTTGTTTCTTCCGCGATTCTTCTTCCACCTGAAATATGATCGGCATGTAAGTGCGTATCCAGAACATGTGTAATCTTCACCCCGATATCATCTGCGAAATCAAGATAGGCATCTATCATTCTTGTGGAATCAATAACGGCTGCTTCCCCATTGGAAACGACCATGTAAGATAAACAGCCTTTACCAAGTCGAACAAATTGATAAATTCCGGCGCCATTTGTCAATTCGCCTATCCTCACTGGTTCCAAGTGTTCACTCCATGCTTTCATGCCGCCCTTTAAATAAAAAACATCCAATCCAGCTTCAGATAACATTTCAGCAACCATGACGGATGAGCCTTCCTTTGCACATACTACCAGGATTTCTTTATTGGCCGGGATTTGATCGAGAATTTCTTCCACGCCATCCAGTAGATCATAGTAAGGGATATTAAGGAATTCGAAATTCCGCCCTTCAATTTTCCAATCATTAAAGTCACTTTCATTTCGAACATCCAAAATAAATAAGTCGGTTTTATTGATTACTTTCTTTGAAACTTCAGCGGCTGTCATTTGCTTAAATGCCATATCGGATACCCCCTATAGTATTAATGTTTTCAAAAAATTTTTCCTTCATTAAAAGGTTAATTTAACATCAGCATCTTTAGCGAACTCCAAAAATGTGACCGCTCCACCTACTTCGATACCACCAACGAAAGCTTCTTTTTCAATGCCCAATACGTCCATGGTCATTTGACACCCAATAAACTTGACGTCCATTTCCTGTGCCATAGTAACTAACTCAGGAATGGAAGGAACATTGGCCTTTTTAAACCCTTCGGCAAAATGCTCCTTACCTTCAGGCAGAGGAAGTTTTCCATTCGCGTCTTTATGAATTAAGTTCAAACCTTCGAAAGTAAAGAAAATGGCCACTTCTTGATCTGTTGCTGCCGCTGCCGTTGCGATGTTAAACACTTTATATGCATCAAATATGCCACCATTACTTGCGATTATGGCTACTTTTTTAGTCATGATCTATTCCTCCATTTTATAGTTTTCATTCATTCACAGATTTTTGGGAAGGACCGTTCCATTGGCTCATGCCGGGTACAACATTGAATACCTGTTCAAATCCAGCACTGGTCAGTTTTTGTGCAGCAAGATCACTCCGGCTGCCTGTACGGCAAATCACGAAAATCTCTGACTCTATATCCAGTTCACCCATACGTTGTTCCAATTCCCCCAATGGAAGGGATCTTGCTCCTGGAATGTGATTAAAAGCATATTCTGCGGATTCTCGTACGTCCAGGATGACCATATTTCTATTTTCTTCCATTACTTGCAGAAGTTCTTCATTGGAAATGGTTTTTTCATGCTTCTTCACTTCTGTTTCTTCTCCGCTTGCTTTCCGAAGATAATGTTTTAGTGTCGTTCCTTCTTCAAACGTACCCAAGTATTGGTGACCTGAACTTTCCGCCCAGGCTTTCATATCGGCGGTTGACCCTTTATCAGTTGCTTGAACTTCCAGTACTTCCCCCGCTTCCAGGCCATTCATGGCTTTTTTCGTTTTTACGATTGGCATTGGACAAGCTAAACCTTTAGCATCCAAAACAGAATTTGTTTTAATCATTTTTAGTTCCTCCTTCTAATATAGGTGTGGGGGTATATCCGAATTCAAAATTTTTCTGTGGGACCTTCCCATTCATTCATACCACCTATCATGTTCAACACTGTATATCCATGATCCTCAAGTAACTGTGCTGCCCTTGAACTCCTGCCCCCTGACCGGCAAACCATGATATACTCTTTTGATTTATCCAAGTCCTGCATTCTAAATTCCACCAGACCCAACGGGATGTTCACAGCATTTGGTATTTTCCCTGTTTTTACTTCATCCGCCTCCCGTACATCAATGATGTGGACTGGGGAGTTCCCCTTCAATAATGCGTTCACTTCATTCGGTAAAATTTTTTTCATCTTTATAAGAACCTCCTTTTATTCGCGCCAAGAACTCATGCCGCCTTTTACGTTGGTGACTTCTTTAAATCCAAGTTTTTCCAATGCTTTACTCGCATTACTGCTCCTCATCCCGCTTTGGCAGATTACAATCACTTCTTTATCTTTTGACAGTTCCTGTGCCCTTTTGCCAAGTTCGTTTAAAGGAATGTTTTTAAAGTCCTTTATGTGATTGCTCCTATATTCATTAGGAGTACGGACATCAATCAATTGCTTATTTCCTCTATTTTTCAACACAGCTTTTAGCTCTGCCGCATTTATATTTTTTATCCCCTTTACAGGGACAAAGCGCTGATATAAAAACCAAACAATGAAACCTAATATGATGAGATTAAATATAGTTCCCAATGGACCCATCCCTCCGGTACCCAAATTCATATAAATAAGTTTACATTTCCATCCTCTGCTTCAGCTAAATAAGCAGCAACACCTGCATACTCAATTCCATCCAATAATTCCTCTTGCTGTAAACCCAATAAATCCATTGTCATCGTACAGGCTATAAGTTTGATTTCCTGTTCCTGAGCCAACTCAATTAAATTTGGGAGTGACATGGCGTTATGCTTTTTCATCACATGTTTGATCATTTTAGGTCCCATCCCAGCAAAGTTCATGTTTGATAGACCCATTTTATCAGAACCACGCGGCATCATTTTCGCAAACATTTTTTCAAGAAATCCTTTCTTTAATGAAATCGGCTCATCCTTCCTTAAAGCATTCAATCCCCAGAATGTATGGAAGATGGTCACTTCATGATCGTAAGCCGCCGCACCATTTGCAATGATATAAGCAGCCATTGCCTTATCATAATCACCACTAAATAAAATGATCGTCGTTTTTTTCTTTTCAGTCATTATGCTTCCCCCTGATCGAAATTTCATTTTTACACCTTTATACCCAATGGGGTATATATTATGCTAAAAAATATAGTTCGTCAATCCACTTCACTAAAATAAATGGTTATCTTTATTTGCTTGGTCCATGATTGATTGAAGTCAAACCTTCATTCACTTCGAAAATTTTTCCATTAACCTTCTCTATACCAAACCCATTTAACCGAGCTGTATGCATCGTCAAGTACTTACATGCGGATTCCTTCGTTTCAAACAGATAAATGCCGCCTGCTTCCTTTGCCTCACTGTCTTCGGTCCAAATCTTCCAGATCAAGCCTTCTTCATCATTAATGCTTTTTGCTAAATCTGTAAATTCTTTTACCATTTCGTTGCCGAAAGGTCCCTCCATTTTAAAATCCACTTGTAAAATATAAGACATGAATAACACTCCTTTTTCTACATTTCAGGTCAATTCTTTTACCTGCTTTTTATCAGTAAATTAACCGCTTCCTTGACTAGATGATCAGTGCCCTCTCCATTCTCGACGTTTTCCCGAACACATTGCTCAAGATTGGCACTTACGATAACACCCATGGTCCTATCGATGGCACTTCGCGCAGCCGACAACTGAGTGACGATTTCCCTGCAATCATTTCCCTGCTCCATCATTCCAAGAACACCCTTGATTTGTCCTTCAATCCGTTTCAAGCGATTAATGACACTTTTATCATACTCCATACTCCGCCCCCCCTATTTACAATCGTTAATATCATAACTGATTACATTAATTCCATTTCCGATTAAGAAGCTCAGTCCCAAGGTCACTTCTCCAAGCAATTATTGTGAATTTGTTCATTTTCTTTTGAATTTGCGTGCTTTACTCGTGAGTTTGAGCGTTTTACTCGTGAATTTGCACGTTTTACTCGTGAGTTTAGGCATTTTACTCGTGAGTTTGCGCGTTTTACTCGTGAATTTATTCATTGATAACTCGTGAGTTCATATTATACCTATAGGGGTATATTGTCAAGCCGTTTAATTCACACTTTAATAAAAAAATAAGCGCCACTTAGTACTAAAACACAAAATGATATTTTTAGATTAAACTGATTACTTGGAGGGAGAGCATTACGCCCATATGAAGCCAAACCAAGATGATGAATTGGCTGATATTTTCTACAACGCCCTAAGAAGTCACCTTTAGCAAAAAATGTGAGCAAATCACTAATGTTTTCAAAACGCATCCAGTAAGCCAAAATAAAAAGACCCAAACCCCTTTAATTTAAAGGATTTGAGCCTTGGGTCCCGTTTATCTTTGTTTTAACTTGTATATCTAAAATATTGAAGAGTTTACATGTTTTTTATTTGCCAATTTAAAACCTAATATAGATTACTATAATAACAAACATAGAAAGCAAAAATTGGTGGGAATGTGTGGGGTTCAATACCGCCTTCACATTATTCAATTAACAGCTTAGTAAAAAGATTTTGGGGCACAGCTGTTTAACATCCTACTACGCTTTTACCTTAAATGGGGACAATTCTACTGTTCCCCCATCCCATCAAGATTGTTTGACCCAAAGTTTTCGAGCAATGCACGCGCTTCATCTGTTGACTCTGTGTTCATTAATTGAACTCTTAATTCACTTGCCCCTCGAAACCCACGGACATATATCTTAAAAAAGCGATGAAGAGCCTTGAATGAACGTAGCTCTAATTTTGAATATTTATCATGGAGATCCAGATGCAACCTTAAGAGATCAAGCAATTCCTTACTACTATGATCCTTCGGTTCTTTTTCAAAGGCAAATGGATTATTGAATATACCACGCCCAATCATAACCCCATCAATACCGTATTGATGAGCGAGCTTTAAGCCAGTTTGACGGTCAGGGATATCCCCATTGATCGTCAAGAGCGTATCTGGTGCCACCTGGTCACGAAGTTTCTTAATCTCCGGGATTAGTTCCCAATGAGCATCCACTTTACTCATTTCCTTTCTTGTACGCAGATGAATGGAGAGATTAACAATGTCTTGTTTCAATATGTGTGTTAGCCAGTCGTGCCATTCGTCCACATCCGTGAAACCAAGCCTTGTCTTTACACTTACGGGCAATCCTCCTGCTTTTGCTGCTTGTATTAATTCTGCTGCAACTTCTGGACGACGGATAAGGCCACTTCCCTTCCCATTCTGTGTCACATTAGGTACAGGACAGCCCATATTGATATCAATACCCCGAAAGCCTAGTTTCGCCATACCTATGCTCATTTGCCGAAAGTATTCAGGCTTATCCCCCCATATATGGGCTACAATTGGTTGTTCATCCTCTGTAAAAGTCAAACGCCCACGTACACTGCGGATGCCCTCTGGGTGACAATAACTCTCCGTGTTTGTAAACTCTGTAAAAAACACATCAGGTCTGGCTGCCTCACTCACTACATGGCGAAAAACTACATCGGTCACATCTTCCATTGGTGCCAGTATAAAAAAAGGTCGTGGTAGATCACGCCAAAAATTATCTATCATATTCAAATTCCAATCCTTTCATTATGGGTTACCAGGCTACCCCTTATCCCAAAATTAAAAAGCAGAATGTCCCTGCTTCCTTTACACTTATACCATGCTTAAGCACTTTTTATCAAACTGCAGAAATTTTTTTTTCACGAAACCCATCCGACTTCCATATTCCCCCTCCTAGTTTAGAGCCGCAAATGCTCGAAATGGTTTTTCATACACGCAAGTACATAATTTCTAGAGGGCAAAGCCAACATATAAGGAAAGAAATTGAAATGGTCGAGGAGGGAATAATTTGAAGGCATCTGATTTGTTTGTAAGATGTTTAGAGAATGAAGGGGTTCAGTTTATTTTTGGGATACCTGGTGAGGAAAATACGGATCTTATTGATTCTCTAATAAGCTCTGATATTGAATTTATATTGGTTCATCATGAACAAGCTGCAGCTTTTATGGCAGACATCTATGGCCGGCTAACTGGAAAGCCAGGCGTCTGCTTGGGCACATTGGGACCGGGTGCAACCAATTTATTGACAGGGATAGGAAGTGCTTATCTGGATTATTCCCCTGTTGTCGCGATTACAGGTCAGGCGGGCCTTGATCGCATTCATAAAGAGTCGCATCAATATGTGGACATTATTGGCGTTTTCGAGGAAGTAACGAAATGGAATCAACAAATTAAGGTGCCTCATACGATTCCGGAAATTATCCGTAAAGCATTTAAAACGGCTGTCATTGAAAAGCCGGGAGCTGTTCATATAGAACTTCCGGAAGATGTGGCGATGATGGATACAGAAGGGGAACCTCTTCCGGTTACACCAATGCCTAGATCCCGCCCAGCCGAGGAAGAAATCAAAAAAGCCGTCGAATTAATAAATCGCGCTAAAAAGCCTATTATTTTAGCTGGTAATGGCGTGATCCGTGATGGAGCTTCTGAGGTTTTGCGGAAATTTGCAGAAGAGAAGCAAATTCCCGTTGTAAATTCGTTCATGGCCAAAGGAGTTTTACCTTCCGACCATCCATTGTCCCTTTTTACAGTAGGGATGCAAGCAAGGGATTATGTTCTATGCGGATTTGATTTGGCCGATCTTATTATCACCGTCGGCTATGATTTCGTCGAGTATTTGCCAAAGTATTGGAACGATGAGGCAATGAACCCGATTGTTCATATTGATGCTCGACCGGCCGAGATTGATGCCTATTACCCCGTTCAAGCAGAATTGGTCGGGAACGTTAGCGAGGCACTTGAAGCCTTGACGACTGGTGTAGAAAAAAAAGAACTTTGGCCAGAAGTGAAAAGGTTAAGGTCCCAAATCATTGAAAAATTTCATTCTTCGGATGATGTATCAGGAAGCCCAATCATCCCTCAGCGAATCATTGCCGATTTGAAAAGGGCGGAAAAGGGTGATGCCATTGTCATTTCGGATGTGGGTGCCCATAAATTATGGATTGCCCGGATGTATCAGCCGGAAATCCCTAATCATACGATCATTTCTAATGGCTTTGCATCGATGGGAATTGCCATTCCTGGCGCAATTGCAGCCAAATTGGCAAAGCCTGATAAACCTGTCATTGCGGTTACAGGGGATGGTGGATTCCTGATGAATGGAGTTGAATTGGCAACGGCAAAACGTCTAGGTCTTGCCTTCGTGATAGTCATTTTCCATGATTCAAAATACGGCCTAATTGAATGGAAGCAATTGAATAAATTTGATCGTACGAATGCCATTGAATTTACAGATCCAGACTTTTTAGGGTTCGCAAAAAGTTTTGGGGTTAAAGGAGTGAAAGTAACCCACTCCGATGAATTGCTACCTGCATTGGAAGAAGCGCTTTCGAGTCAGGAAATTGTCTTGATTGATGTGGATGTCGATTATTCGGAAAATGTAAAGCTCTCGAAAACATTAGGTGATTATATTTGTAAATTATAGAAGCAGATATTATTGGAGGGATTTCAGATGAAGAAAAAGTGGCAATTGTGGATCGGTGGTAAATGGCGGGAGGCTAAATCATATGAGCCATTATATAACCCCCATTCAAACGAAGAAATTGCACAAATCGGACAGGCTGAACCAGCGGATGCCATTGAGGCGATTGTGGAGGCAAATGCTGCTTTTCAGAAATACCGATCCTACCCGGCTCATGCACGAGCAGAAATTTTATTTAAAGCTGCTGCAATCATGGAAGAACGCAGTGAAGAACTTGCAAGAATCATTTCTCTGGAGGCGGCGAAAACGATTCGAAATGCTCGTGAAGAAATGAATCGTACGGTTCAGACCTATCGTTTTGCTGCAGAAGCGTCCAAGAACAATTATGGAGAACAGATCCCGATGGATGCGGCAGTCGGTGGGGTAAACCGTTTTGGCTTCACGGTTCGCACCCCGATTGGCGTCGTTACCGCGATTACCCCATTTAACTTTCCCTTTAATCTGGTTGCCCATAAAGTGGGTCCAGCTATTGCCGCTGGAAATTCGATTGTGTTAAAACCTGCCGAACAAACCCCATTGAGCGCACTGGTTCTTGCCGATATTTTTAAAGAAGCCGGGTTGCCGGATGGAGTATTGAACATCATACCTGGCAAAGGCGATGTTTTAAGTGAAGCCTTGACGACCCATCCACATGTAAAAAAAGTGACTTTCACAGGCAGTGTAGAGGTCGGACACCTTATCCAGCAGCAGGCAGGCTTCCGTAAGCTTACACTTGAACTCGGGTCCAATTCCCCTTTCATCATTGATGAAGGAGTCGACATCGATCAAATTATTCAAAGAAGTGTAATGGGTTCATTTACGAATAATGGGCAGGTTTGTATCTCGATTCAACGGATTTATGTCCACAAATCACTATACCAACAATTTTTAGATCGTTTCGTCAGTACCACAAAACAGCTTGTCATCGGTTCACCTCTCGAGGAAAATACAAATATTACAGCGGTGATTTCAAAAAAATCATTGGAGCGGTTACAAAGTTGGATTGATGAGGCAGTACAGGAAGGAGCAAAAATTGAGTGCGGCGGTACAGTGGAAGGCAATGTACTATTGCCTACCGTTTTAACCAATGTAAATCGTGACTCAAAAGTATTTCGTTTCGAAGTATTTGGTCCGATTGTCTGCATTTTCCCTTTCGATACGCTGGATGATGCCATCAATGATGCAAATGATTCGCGTTACGGTTTGAACTCAGGAGTGATGACTCCGAGTATAGAACGAGCTTTTTATGCGGCGGAACGCTTGGAAACAGGTGGAGTCGTAATCAATGATATCCCAACTTATCGAATTGACAATATGCCTTATGGCGGCTGGAAGGACAGCGGTGTTGGCCGGGAAGGCGTCAAATATGCGATGCAGGAAATGATGGAGCAGAAGTTTATCAGCTTTAAAATAAGCGACCATTGAGGAATATTAACCCGTGGTAAATGAGACGGCGATATCTTAAGGATCTCGTCTTCTTGTTTTGTCGTACATTATTTTTTTATTGTAGTCTTTGTTATTAATGGGCACAATCGGAAATTATTATTCTGCCACTTGCCGTATCGAACTTCAAGTCTAAAAGGGGTGAGTCGTCAATTGTTTCCAGAATGAGATAGAAGATTATTCTTAAAAAATAAAAAGCCACCATTTACGGCAGCTAATTACTTCAATTCTTAATTATTTCAGCACCATAAGAGTTGTCGATTATACAGCGCCATGTACCCGTGGAATCCTTTTTAAAAACATATGTCGCTGTTCTTTCCATCGAGAATTCGGAATCGTCCTTTTGATTGGCACTTAGCTTGGCTTGTGCCACAACCAATGCCGTATCACCCGTTTCGATTATTGCCATCTTTTCTTGATTGACGATTAAACTATGATTAAAGTATTCAGCGATAGCTATGAATGCCCGGCGAATTTCATCTTTCCCTTTTGCGACCGTTCCAGGTTTGACAACTAAGGTCGCATCCTCTGAATAGAACTCCATTAAATGATCGAAATCCTCATTATTTATGGCCCTGTCCGCATTTTTTATGACTTGTTCCAGCTCATGATTCTGCATATTCACCCTCCTATTCAGCTTCTTTTAATCAGTCCGCTCTTTAACTATTTGATGTTCGACTGCCAGGGTGGGATATCCTGCTCATTAAGAGAATAGAATCATTTAAATAAAAGTTGAAATCCCACATATATCTTCATGTAAAATACGCGAAGCAATCAATATGTCAGTTGTTGTTTCCATTGTTCTAATGAGGCAAGCAAGTTAGGCATTCCTTCCTGACCGAAATACTCGAGAGAAACAAAGCCAGTATAATTTCGCTTTCTCAATTCTTCTAGTAAGCGAAGATTGTCAACGTCTCCACTAAAAATGGGTGCTGGTTTGTTTTTATAACGCTCTTTATGATCGAAGTGATAATTTTTTAAATGTACATGGCTGACATGGGGGAAGATGGATTCCAATACCTCTTTCGGATTCAATTGATCAACGTATAAGTTAGCACCATCGAAAATCAGTTTTATCCGTGGATGGTCAATATCTTCTAAAAGCTTTTGAATGGCTTCGAGGTTATCCGCAAAGGAGTCATAGTGAATTTCTATTGCTACATCCACTCCATAGAGATCTGCCATTTGCCCTAATTTATTTAATTCGGTAGCCGTTTCCGACCATTGCTCTGGTGAGGCATTCCTTGAAGCTATATGGCCTGCGAACGTCCGTATTAATGGGCAGTTTAATTGATGAGCCATATCTAACAATTTTCTTGCTTGATTGATTTCATTTTGATGTTCTTTTTGGTTCCAGAGTTTCGAAAAAGTCGTATATCCACTAATGGAAGGTATTTGTAGATCATTGGTTTCAAGTAATTTGGCCAATTTGTCCAGTGGTCCGTGCTTCTCCTGAAATCGTTCTATATGTTTATTCCATAATTCAAGTCCTTTAACATCCGCTTGCAACGGAAGCAGCCAATTTATTATTTCCTCTATGTCCCATTCTTTAAATCCTGTCGTGCATAAACTCAGTTTCAATGTAATTCCGCCTTTCTCCATTTAGTTTTTCATCGTGATTTCTATACGCTGGACTTTTCCGATAAGAAAGATATATGCAAAAGCGCCAATTAGGGCCACTACGGATATGAAGGTTAGCGCTGCTGCATAAGAATGTGTCGCACTTATGATTAAACCGACGATTAACGGAGATAATGCCCCGCCAATGTTAGCTACGAAATATAGTGAGGAGCCCGTTAGGCCTACCATTCCTTTCGGTGCAATATCAGCTAAAAGGGCACCGGTAACTGTTGATGCCATCCCCTGTCCAAAGAATGCTATCGCCATAAAGGTGATGACTATGTTTGGTGAATCCGTATAATTCCCCCCCAGAATCAAACAAGACAATAACAATCCGACAATAATGGGCAGTTTACGTGCCAATCCTGTTGATACACCGCGAGTCAGCATCCAATCGGAACATCGGCCGCCAATTAGAGTTCCTAATATGGCAACAATGTAAGGGATACTCGCATAAATTCCGGTTTTTAACATCGTCATTCCCTTTTCATCGATCAAATAGGATGGAAACCAAGTCATGAAGAAAAACAAAGTAGTTTGAATCGAAAATTGTCCGATGAACATTCCCCAAATTTGACGGTGTTTAAGCAGTTGGCCTATTCGTTTCCAGGAGAAAGGATGCTTCTCTTCAGTTCCGATCATTCCCCCGCCTTCTTTGATATAATTTAGCTCTTCCTGAGAAATCCGCTTATGCTCCCTAGGGTTCCGATAGAATCCATACCAAACAAATCCAATAAGAATCCCAATAATTCCGGCGATATAAAACAGGTAATTCCAGCCAAAGGTTATGATGATCCAAGTAAAGACTGGAGTCAGGAAGGCTAGCCCAATATATTGGGTACCCGTATAAATCCCTACAGCAGTTGCACGTTCTTTTTTAGGAAACCACTCGGATACACACCAGGCATTAGTAGGTATGGAAGGAGATTCAAAGGCACCAAGCCCTATGCGATATGTAATAAGTGACGATATATTTTTCGCGGTTCCTACCATGAATGTAAATACAGACCATAAAATGAGGGAAGCCGTGTATACCTTTCTAGGACCGAATCTATCAAGAAAGTAGCCGCTGAATAGCATGGAGAAGGTATAGCTCCAGCCAAATACGGAAAATATGATTCCCATCAAAGCCGGATCTATTTGTAAATCGGCTTGAATATTCGGAGCAGCAAGCGAAATGATGGCACGGTCGATGTAATTAATACAAGTGACTAAAGCAATTAGAAATAAGATGAACCATCGAACAGTTTTCTGTTTTCCTTTTTTTGATCCGTCCGTTACCAGTTCCGATGTGCGATCGTCTATTATTGCCTTTAATTCTGAGCTCAATATTTTTCCCCCTAACCTAATGCCCAACATTAGTACATCGTTCTACTAAATTTTATTGAAATTTCATAAATGCTTATATGTTTCCTGCAATCACTTATCAATCTGAGTTTCCCTATAAACATTGAATTGCAGATCCCCTTGTTGCAAAGTTAAACAACCAAGGGGATGTATTCCGAATTGTGAATCATTTCGTTAAATAGTTACAGTCTTCTCTGATTCTACCTCTTCAGTGTCCTCCTTGACTACCCTGTCAAAAGATCCATGTTTTTCTTGGACCAGAATATAACCGACCGCTGCGATGATACTTGGCAGGGCAAATGTAGCAAAAGCCACCTTCGGATCCATGCCTGTTGATAGAAGAAAGGCAATTAAAGTAGGAGCGAGAATGGAGCCGATCCTGCCGATAGCTTGCGAATAGCCCATACCCGTCGTACGGATTTCACGGGGGTAATATTCTGTGATATACGGATTGGCTAAGTTCATGGCACCAACAGTACATGCACCCCCCATAAAAATAAGTAAATATACTCCGATGGTATTAGTCGTAGCGCTCAATGCGACAAAGGTAACGGCCCCTAAAAAGAATAGTGTAACAAGTATTTTACGATGCCCAATTTTCCCCGCATAATAACCGCCGATTAAGGAGCCTCCTATTTGACCAAGGCATAAAACCAGGTTAAATGAAAGGCTTGAGGTGATACTGAATCCAGAATCCTGCATCATTTTTGGAAGCCATGTATTTAATCCGTAAGCCATCATCAATGTACAGAACACAGCCATCCATATGGAAATCGTGCTGAATGCCCGTTTATTCGTGAATAGTTTTTTTACTGGAGATCCTTTCCCCCTCTGTTCAGCTTCACTAAGCCTGAAATCGTCAGTTTCTTTAAAATCCCCTTCTGGTTTGACCTTATTAAGGATTTCAACAACCTTACCAAATTCCTTTTTTGCTAGATAGTAGGAAAGGGATTCAGGAAACTGCTTCATGAATATTGGAAGTGTAAGTAATGGCAAAATCCCAATAAAGTATAATACACGCCAATCCGTATAAGGAATGATATACATTCCCACTAACGATGCCAGGATTCCGCCGATTGAATAGCCACAATACATCGCAGCTACAATGATGGCCCGATTTTGTTTTGGGGAATATTCAGTCATTAGCGATATAACATTCGGCATCAAAGCTCCCATGCCTATTGCCGCTATGAAACGCATGGCGGTAAACCATGTGAGGTTGGGTGCAATCCCTGCCCCCAAGGTAAATACGCTGAACAAAATCATGCAGATGACGAGAACATTCTTCCGGCCATATTTATCTGAGATCGGTGCTAAAATCAATGCGCCCATCATCATGCCGAATAAGGAATAACTGCCGACTGCCCCAGCCTGCATCGAAGTTAAATCCCACTCTTCCATCATCCAAGGCAAACCCACACCGTACATCGCTATTTCATACCCATCAAAAGCGATGGCATAAAAACACCAAAGAAAAACAAGTAAATGAAAGCGGTTAAATTTACTGACAGCAATGATATCCGAAGCAATTACACTACGCATTTTCCGCCTCCCATCATTTTAAAAAATATCCGTTACGAATTTATTTTCCGAGTTCCAAAATAGGAACTCGGAAAAAAATTGGAAAAATCAGATAATGAAAATTGAAATTGTTCAACAAACTATCTTTTTTATTTTCATTACATACTAGACACCATTTATTAGGGTCTCCCAGTCTAAAATAATTTTGAAAAGATCAGATGTAACTACCCTTTTTTTCGAGATTCTTTGCTTTCATATTCTTAGCGATGATTAGTTTTTCACGACAGCTTTATTGAAAACAGGTTTATCTTGCAATCTTAATTCAAAATCTAAATGAGCCGTATAATAATCATTTTTCAATCCTTTTTCTGCACCTGAATGTTTTTCCAACTTCGTAATTAAGCTTCCGCGAACACCTTGTGCAACATCATTTTCTAAATATTCATCGCCTTCAAAATATATTTGCGTTACTAATCTATCGCCATTTTCCGGTTGGAACAAGAGATGTAAATGTGCTGGACGAAATGCATGATGATCAATCCACTTTAAGAATTGTCCGGAAGGTCCATCTGTTGGAATTGAATAATTACCCGGTACAACTGTTTTTATTTCAAAATTACCATTCGCATCCGTATAAAAAACACCACGCAAATTATCATTTGGAATACCTTCAGCGAAATAGGAGTATTCACCATTTGCATCAGCCTGCCACATATCGATTTTGGTATTTGCCAACGGATTTCCATTAACATCTTTAACAGATCCTGAGAAGTAAAGGGCGTCACCTGGTTCATTTTCTCGTTGTGGCAGCATTCCGGGATTTTGAACGACTGGCGTATTTTCAATGTAATATGGTCCTAGAATAGTAGGTTCCGTTCCTTTTACGCTTTTATACATTTCCTGAAGTGCATGCGTTTCAAAGAATACATCCATAAATAACGGAATTTCCCCTGCCCTGCCTAATTGATCCATCCAATCAACAAGAGCTTGATAGTCATTATGATCTATTTCATATTCACTAACTAATTCCTTGAATTTAACTACCAATCCATTATAAACGTCGATTACTTTTTGATTCTTCATAATACTTCCTCCAATTTTTTTAAGTTTTTATATTTGTTGATTTTCAATGATGGTACTGATTCCTAATCCACCTGCTATACATAGTGTGACTAGCCCATATCTTTTTCCCGTTCTTTCTAACTCATGTATCAATTTGGTTGCTAAAATTGCACCAGTGGCACCAATTGGATGTCCCATGGCAATGGCACCGCCGTTAGGATTCACCTTATTCATATCAAGTTTCAATTCTTTGATAACTGCCAAAGCTTGCGCAGAAAAGGCTTCGTTCAGTTCTATTAAATCAATATCATCCAGTTTCAACCCTGACATTTGAAGCGCTTTCAAGGTGGAGTTGACAGGCCCCAGCCCCATGTAATTCGGTGATACGCCTGCTGCCGCTTGAGCGATCACTCTTGCCTTCGGCTTTTTACCATGCCTTTTTGCTGCTTCTTCCGACATAAGTATCATAGCGGATGCACCATCATTTCTTCCACTACTATTTCCAGCGGTCACCGTTCCATTTGTCTTGAAAACCGGTTTTAAACTTGCCAACTTTTCCAGACTGGTTTCTCTTGGGTGCTCATCCACATTAAATTCCAATAACCCTTTTTTCGTTTTAAGTTGATAGGGGACGATTTCTTTCGTGAATATTTCAGTAGAAATTGCCCGTCTTGCATTTTCTTGGCTCCTTAAAGCAAATTCATCTTGTTCAGTCCTTGAAATGGAATATTTTTCAGCGAGATTTTCTGCTGTCATTCCCATCGTTAACATTCCGTAATCTTCAATGGGCTGTGATCCTGGCTGGCTTTCCGTATTCGGGTCCAATAACTGTCCATTCCCTGATTTCAATCCAAAACGGATATTTCTCATATAGTATGGGGCCGTGCTCATTGATTCCGCTCCGCCTGCAATGATTACATCTCCTAATCCGCTTTGTATTTGTTGACTGGCAGAATTGATTGCCTGGATGCCGGATCCGCATTGTCTGTGTACGGTATAACCTGGTACTTCCACAGGAAATCCTGCCCGGAGTGATGCAACTCTTGCCAAATTTGAAGCGTCTGAACTTTGTTTGGCTTGTCCCATAATCACTTCATCAATACTCTCTTTAGGAATATCCGCTCTCTTGATCACTTCATCAAGGACAGCAGCTGCCAGGAAATCGGCAGGAACATTTTCCAATGCTCCCCCTAATTTCCCTATAGCGGTGCGAACCGAGTCTATAATAACTACATTGCTCAATTTTCTACCTCCTGCTATTTTTATTTCTTTCTTCTAAACTATCCTTATATCTCTGGTGAGCTATTTTCAGGGCAACAATCACCGACTGCTGCGATGGAGCTAAAAAGTCCGTTTTAATATTCTCTATTAAAGAATCAATATCCTTACTAAAATCAAAACCAACTATCATTCGCTTGAAAAAATCCTGGGCCAAAGTTGTTAAAAACGTAAATTCTGCATTAATGATGATGTGACTTTCCTTGTGAATTTCCAATACCATCCCAGCGTATTTATAATTTTCATACATGCTCGTATTTTGCGGCGCCTTCGCATAGGCGGTGATTAATAATGTTGGCTGTCCCATATAAAACTACATCCTCTCAAGATTACTTGCATAAACTAGTGGGTTTTCCATAATCCCCTTTTTAGTTTATATTAATTAAAGACCTCTTGAAAAATGTTTTACTTTTTCCATATCTATCTCCATGCCAAATCCTGGACCATCCGGGATGATTATTTCATAATTCTCATATTTTATTTCGTTTAGCGTAATATTTTCTTTGAATAGTAACGGACCGAATAATTCAGTACCGAATTCAAATTTGGGAATGGTTGAATAAAGTTGTGCACAAATGGCCGTGCCTAATGATGATTCAATCATCGTTCCTCCATACAAACCAAAACCTACACCTTCAGCAATTGCAGCCACTTTTTTCGTTTGGGTCATCCCGCCATGTTTACATATTTTCAAGGCGAACGAATTACCTGCTCTATGTTTAGCTATTTGGAATGAATCTTGTAAAGAATTCAATGACTCATCGGCCATGATCGGGACCTTAAAACGATCGGTCAATCTTGACATCCCTTCATTATCCCAAGCTGGCAGCGGCTGTTCGACCATGGAAACCCCGCCTTCCTGTAAAGCTTCAATGCAATACGTAGCCGTTGTTTCATCCCATGCCTGATTAACATCAACCGTAATGCGTGCTTGATCTCCCACGGCTTCAATAATTTTCAATACATGCTCCACATTCTTATATGGATTACCTTTGCCAATTTTCAATTTAAAGATATTATGACGTTTTTGGTGTAAGGATTCTTTCGCTTCTTCGATATCTTTACTCGTATCCCCACTTGCCAAAGTCCATGCCACCGGCAATGATTTATGAATTTGTCCACCGAATAATTCATAAGCAGGGATGTTTCTCCTTCTGGCTACTAAATCCACCATGGCTGATTCAACGACAGCCTTCGCAAAATTGTTTCCTCTAACATTTAGTGAAACTTCATGCATGATTTTGTCGTAATGGACGGGGTTTTTTCCAATGATAAGCGGGGCGATATATGTATCAATATTCACTTTGATCGCCTCAGGTGTCCCCTCACCATATGAAGCCCCGCCTATTGTCGCCACTTCCGCCCAACCTTCCGCACCCTCTTCATCCATGACACGGGCAAGAATGATCGTTTGTTCCACGATCGTATGCATGGCAAGCTGATGAGGACGAATTGTGGGTAAATCAATAATGTATACATCAACTGAACGTATTTTCATTTAATCCACCTTTTTAACATTTAATAGATAAAATCCGCTTCTGTTTTTGCTCTTACTTCTTCGATCGTTACTCCGGGCATCAATTCAATCAATTTCAACTGTTTTTCAATTACTTCAAAGACTGCCAACTCGGTGATGATCAAGTCAACGCTTCTAGTGGAAGTAATCGGGTAGGTGCATTCATTTAAAACCTTACTTTTACCTTCCTTACTTGTATGTGTCATGGTCACGATCACTTTTTTGGCGCCAACCAACAGGTCCATCGCTCCTCCAACACCCATGATATTCTTGCCTGGTACCGCCCAATTTGCAATTTCCCCGGTTTGACCTACCTGCAAAACACCTAAGATGGCAACATCAATGTGTCCTCCACGGATCATTGCAAACGATTCAGCACTATTAAAGAATGATGCACCAATCGATTCCCCTACTGGCAACTTGCCTGCATTGACTAAATTGGGATCGATTTCATCTTCCTCTACATCAGCAACTCCCAACAATCCATTTTCCGTATGGAAAAAAACATTTTCATCATCAATGTACTTTGCAACCAAAGTCGGAATCCCGATTCCAAGGTTCACTATACAAGGACCCGTCAATTCTTTTGCCGCGCGTCTTGCTATCATATTTTGCATGAATTCTTTGTCACTCATAAACTTTGACACCTTCCTTCGTCAGGATTTTCTTTGCTTTAATGATTCCATCGACGAATAGATGCGGTGTTACAATCTCCTCTGGTGGGAGTTCTCCAGGTTGAACTATCTCATCCACTTCCGCAATTACGACATCTGCAGCTGTTGCCATTCCCGGATTAAAGTTTCGCGCCGTTTTATAATAAACAAGATTACCAAGTGTATCTGCCTTCCATGCCCTAATTAAAGCTACATTTGCTCTTATGGCAGGTTCAAAAATATATGTAGCCCCATTTATTTCCCTTTCTTCTTTTCCTTTAGCTAAATCGGTCCCTACACCCGTTTTCGTATAGTAACCGCCTATGCCAGCACCGCCAGCACGAATGGATTCCGCTAATGTCCCCTGTGGTAATAGTTCTAATTCAATTTCCCCGCGTTGGTAAAACTCCCCAATTTCACGATTGCTTGTAAAATAAGAACCGATCGCTTTTTTTATTTTCTTCTGGCTTAGGAGAACTCCCAGCCCTTTTCCTTTCTCGCCTAAATTGTTGCTGATTACCGTCAAGCCTGCTACATCCTTTTTGGCCAAACCATCTATTAATGTAAGAGGGGCACCGATCAAGCCAAATCCACCTACCATTAATGTATGACCGTTCTTCACACAAGATAAAGCTGCTTCTATATCTTGATGTACTTTCGTCATGTTTTCCCCACCAATCTCACGTTACTTATTTTCAATCAATGAATCACTTGCCTCAAACCAAGCAGGTATTCCAGCCGTCAATAAGCAAATCAGACCCACTTCAGCTAATTGTTCTTCCGAGGCCCCATTTAACCTTGCCGCCTCCATCCATTCCCCAACCTGTTCCCCTTTTAATTCTGTAATGAATATTCCTGTCATCAGAAGATGTTTTAGCCTTTTTGAAACCACTGAATCACTTAATATATAATCTTTAAGGGAGTTTTGGTCTTCCGATTTAACCAGTTTCAAAACATTCGAGACGAATCCCGTCTCCTCATCCCCTAATAGTTCAATCATATAAAGCAGGATTTCTTCTGCTGTTCCTTGATGGCCACTTATTTCGGGATATCGAATGCCTTTAAGTGTAAGAGCATACTCCAAAGACTTCATTCCTGTTTTTAATGCTTCTGTTCCGTTATATAAGTATGAAACTATTAGATATTCTACCAGTTCCGGTAATGTTGCCCCGCCATCGATTGCCCCTTTTGTATGGTAAACCATACTCCGTTCATACAACCTTGCAGCATTCATGCCGACCAGTAATATATCTTTCTCCTTCTTCGTCAAGGCTCCCTCTTGCATGATGTTACTGCGCAAGTTGGTATAGTGATCAAGTGCATTAGGGCTATAATCGTGCATTTTTTGTACCCAGCCTGGTACCACATCATAAACTTCCTTGAAATACAATAATCCTTCGCTCATTCGTCTGCACCTCTTTAAATTAATTGAGAGTCAAGAATCGATAGTGCTCTAATAGGTGAAGCTGTTGCATTTTTTAGTTTTAAAGGAATCCCGAAGAAAAGAAAACGGGAATGTTTGGGTAATTTTTCGAGATTCACTAGATTTTCAACGATATATATATCATGGTTCAGTAATTTTTGATGAATTCCGCTTTCTGAATCCTGGTTCAAATCGGCATTGGGCAAATCCAACCCGACAATATGTATTTGCTTTTCAATAAACCATTGGGCCACACTATCATCTAAGGCCTGCGCTTCAAAAAAGCCTTCTTCCCCCCATGGTTTCCCCCATGTCCTGATGAGGACGATATCGTTTTTTTCTACATACACCCCCTGCCTGCGTTCCGCCTCTTCAAGTAAAGCTTTCGTAACCGGTTCATGTGTCGCTTTTAACATGCTTACATCCAGTATGAGGGCATCACCAAACATATTCTCCAGATTGATGTTTTCAACCGACTCCCCGTTTTCAAAATAATGTGAAGGCACATCGACATGTGTCCCACTATGATCAGAAAAAGAAATCAACTTGGAACGGCAGCCTTTAGGAAGTGAATCAGATTTCCCCTTTTGTTCAAGAGGTTCATCTTTAATGCCTATTGCAGGTAAATCATTATTTGTAACTAGACCATCGTAAAGTTCCAATGTTAAATCAATGATTTTCAACCATAAAACCCCCAAATTCATTAAGCGTTTACATTATCACGACAAAAATGGCTACCCTAAACATTACTATCAATAAATGACAGCAGGTGTTTAAGGTAGCCAGTTGTTCACTAGTTGTTATTAAAAAAGGTTATTTCTTAATAGCTAATGAATAGGCAATAATTAAGTTTTTTATATATTCTTAATATTACACTATTTTCTGTTAATTTCAATATTTTTTTAAAAAATTTCTTCAAAAAAATCAAATTCTTTTTAAGAAAGATTTTATTCCTTCGTTAATCTCCACCCTTTTTTCAAAAACCATTGTATAGTGATTACATGTAGAAACGATCATTTCGATATCAGGCGTATATTTCTTCGTATCAGCATAGGCTTCTTCATAAAATAATGGAGGAAATCCCCCTATTTTCCCACTGGCATACACCAATAACGTTTTACAGGAAATTTGTCTACAAATCTCTTTAGGGACAAAAGAATAAAAACTATCAAAATCTCTAAGAATGCTGTCTTCTGATGATTTATTCTCCCAGTGACCATCCACTTCATGAACCTCATACTCCGCCACACTTTGCAGGTGATCCGTCCATTTGATACCCAAACGGCTATATATTTCCTTAATTTCTGCAATATAGCTTTCTTGAGAGTCATATTCTTTACTTAATCGGCCTAGAGAAGGTTGTACGATGTCCCTTTGTTGTTGAGAGCAATTGGCCGCACCATCCAATAATATCAGGGCCTTTACCGAGGTTAATTTGCTGGCTACAACGCTTGAGATGAAGGCTCCCATTGAATACCCGATCAAAATCGGGTTATTTATCTTTAACTCTTGAATTAACTCAATTACATCTTCTGCATGTTTGAATAGAGAAGTCTGCACATCTGCCCTTGAACTATTCCCCCTCCCTCTCAAGTCAATCGAAATGACTCTGTACTCGCCCTTTAACATTTCTGCATAATAATGCATTTGCTTATGATTACCCGTTAAACCATGTATGGCGATAATTGGCCCTTTCGTTCCAGGATAATCAGCAATTTGGATTCTGTGATCCCCCAATTCCTTTACATACATTTCCATAGCAACTCCTCCATTTCCATGTTTATTAACATTAACCATCCTGCTATTTAATAAAAAAAGCTATCTTAACTTCACATCAAGGTAACTTGATCGAGAAATTAAGATAGCCAGTCAGTTCATTAATTTTCATTAAAAAAGGGCATTTTTTAATGATTAATGAATAGGCAAGATATAAATACATGTAACGATTCCATTTTACATGAAGTTCTAATTATTTCAATCACAATTTGATTATTTTGAATCCTTTATTATCTTAAAGTCGGTAACTGGGATTTTATTGAAGGAGGTCCTCTATGGTAGCGCTCCATCGTTCAACAACTTCTTTAGGGTTTTTCAAGTCGATTTTAATTCCAGAGGTTATTTCAGCATATTTAGCCATATCCTCCCGTGCCTCTATTATTTTGGCGTGGAATCTTTCTCTATTGTATTGCGCATCAGGCATTTCTTTTAATCTCTCTAATGAAAGGCGAATATATTGTGCTTTACCTTTCCAAAACAAAACCAGCGTGGCTTTATGGGTACGAATGACATTGGCTGTAGTCGAAGTATCCGGCCATAGGCCAATCCTTAATTCCTTCCTGCTTATCGCTACGATCTCACCCACGCTAACCATAGCAGTATGCGGCCATCCTTCTTCACTTACCGTCAACAGCATCATGGCTTCATGCTGCTTGTCGACAAGATCTTTACCATTTAACAAGTCGAATACCTCTACTGGCATTTCCACCCCATTCATTTTTTCACCTTTTTCCTTAATTCACTAGCAATCTGTTATATTTTGGTGCGATATTTCATTCCGTTCCACCGTTTCGCACCGTAAGTATCGATTTCAAATTGATCTAACGCCCGATAAGCAAGATGGTCAATGATATCGTTAACATTCTCAGGATGATTATAGAAAGCTGGCATCGGAGGGAATATAATGGTCCCCATTTTGGAAAGCGCCGTCATATTCTCCAAATGAATCGTATTCAGAGGGGTTTCTCTAGTCATTAGTAATAATTTTTTTCTTTCCTTCAACATGACATCAGCAGATCGCGTTAATAAATTATCCGCTAGTCCCATGCGAATGGAAGCTAGCGTTTTCATACTGCAAGGTGCTACGATCATGCCATCAACTCGGTAAGACCCACTTGATATTCTTGCTGCTTGATCTTTGTAGGAATAGGAATGATCAGCTAATCCCTCCACGTCTTTAACAGAATAAGATGTTTCATGTTGAATGGTGGCATGGGCCCACGGGGACATGATTAAATGGGTCTCCACTTCACTGCTTTGAAGCATCTGAAGAATCCTAATTCCAAAAATGGCTCCAGTCGCTCCTGTTATCCCAACAATGATTTTCATTAATTCCCCTCCTTACATTAGTCATTGAATCGAAACTTTATAGAAACTTACGAATTGGAAAATCCAGGAACGAATCGACTTGGATCCACCTCTTTAAATTCAGACCTTTTAAATTCATTTTTTAAATGAAATGGTACTGTGCAGTCAAATATGGTTTTACAGGAAATCCCCTTTTCCTGAATGGTAGGGCTGTATGCAGGATCTTGTGTAGGATCTAACGGGTGACAGCGCACTCCAGGAATGAAAACCGTATCAACATCACCTTGGTAACGAGTATTTAACGCCCATAGAACATCATTGCTATCGAAGGGATCCACATCTTCATCCACGATGAATACATGCTTCAGTTCAGAAAAGGCGGAGAACGCCAATAGTGCAGCTTGTCTTTGGCGCCCTTCATCACTTGGCTGACTTTTCTTGAATTGAAGAACAGCCATGTATTTACCTCCTCCTGAAGTATGGGCATATACATTCAACAATTTTCCTGGCATGGATTTTTCCACCATTTGCAGAATGCTTGCTTCAGTTGGAATGCCAGCCATATTCACATGCTCCTCACTCGGACCAATAACTGTTTGCATGATTGGGTTGACTCGGTGCGTTACGGCTTTCACTTTGATTAGTGGCAGATCCGCAACAGCTGAACCTGTATAACCAGGGAATTCCGGCATTGCTTTTCCCGTATTGGTGTTTTGATCTTCCCGAACACGCACTCCGGGAACCAATTCCCCTTCTATTACATATTCAGCATTCGCGATAGCTTTTTCATCAATCGTCAAGCATTGGACCAATTCTACCGCTTCTTTCCTGATCGCCCCTGCAACACTCAACTCATTAAAGCCAAGGGGTGTCGTTGGTGCTTCAAAACAAGCAGCGACTTCAATAGCAGGGTCAACACCGATACTAATGGAAATCGGTAACGGTTTTCCTGCTTTTTCAGCCTTTTCACGAAAAACTTCCAAATGACGTCCAGGAACAAAATACATGGTCATCTCATCTTTACTTTGTAAACATAAACGATGTATCGTAATATCAGATTCACCCGTTTCTGAATCGGAGGCATAGCACATGCCTATCGTTATATACGGGCCTGCATCTTCCTCTGTATTCGTAGGCGCAGGTATTAATTTTCTGATATCGAAATCCGGATCTTCTGCATAGTGAACCACTTCCTGAGCCTTCGCTTTATCATTTGAAATGGTGATTGGATCAATTGGATTTTTTACAGCTTCATTTAAAAGGAATCCCAGTCGCTCCGGTTTTGTATCCAGCATGAGACCGACTCTTTCCCGGCTGGCTAAAAGTCCGATCACCACGCTTGAATCTTCATGTCCCAATACATGATTGAAAACCATGGCAGGTCCGATTTTTGTTGGACGCATGACTGTTCCGCCAGCACCGACATGACGATAAACCCCAGATAATTCAGCATGAGGATTGACTGGTTCATCCGTTTCAATCAATTGTCCTGGAATCGACTTCAGTAGTTCCAGCGCAGAACGTAAATCTGTCACTTTATTCATTTTTTCAGACATAATAAATCCCCCTGTCACTTTAAGATCAGTATCCTATGTATAGTTACATTAAAATAACCTATATGTTATCGGTTACAATTGATATTCTAAAGTGTATTTCTACTATACAGTCAATGGATATTTGAAAATTCAAGTAATTTTCTCTACAGGGATTTGCAGCTGACAAAAATCAACACTACTATCATTCTCGTAAAAGGTCGTATCCAATAAGCAAGCATCCACGACGTCCCCAATAATTCTATAGTGATTTTCACTGATCCATTGAACCAATTCATTTAAAAACTCAATGTTATATGGCATTCCATATTTATATACATATGCATATTGCCCAGCAGGCAACGTCATCATGTTATCCATATCAGGATCTATAAAAGGTAATGCAGTATATATTCCCGCACCCTCGAAAACATCATCCGTTCCAAGCTTATCCCTTAAAATAACCGTGCCAAATCCCTCAGACGGAAGCATTTCATGTTTACTTAATACATTCCAAGCTTTCATCAGCGTTAAATGTAATTCTTCTCGGCACAATTCATTTTCAAATGGTATAAATAATACATGCCTTTCAGGAAATTCTTCGATAATAGGTTTATCCAATTCACTTTTAATATTTTTGGCTTCTGAATATTTCATTAACCTCTGTTGAATGAATGTACGTGTATTCATCAAGGCATTTATTTCTTTATCAATGAATTCTTGATGAAATTCCAAAAGTGACATGGCAGTCGTTAAATTGCGATTTCCTATATGGTCCTTAATATCATTCAGTTTGATGCCAACCGACTTCAAAAAGCAAATTTCCCTTAGAAACGGAATTTGAACGGCACTATAATATCGATAACCATGTTCATCTATATGTACGGGTTTAAATAAACCGATCTTATCGTAATAAATGAGTGTTTGCCTTGAGATACTGTGAATGGTAGCCATTTCACTGATTGATAAGTAATTGCCCATATGAGTTCCCCCTCCGCAAAGCCTTTTTATAAAGTCCCTCTACTTCTTATTATTACTTCTACAGCCATGATTTAATTTATTAATCTTTTGATTTCCCTCCTTCCAATCGCCTGTACAGCCGATTGGAGAGGATCCTCCACTAACTTTACCATTTTTCCATGTAAAATGAATGGAATTTCAACGGCCCTTTCTATCGAAATGGAGCATATCAACATCTTCATTAGTAGGCAATAAGTAAGTGACTGCAATGGATACAGAAGGAAAATACCAAAAGGTTTATTTTCTTACCAGCAATGTGGAGTGAACAGCTAATCATCTTTACAAATGTTTAAAAAGAACTTCATCAATCTATCCACTGAAAAAAGAGCACCTCTTGGGCGCTCTTTTTCCATAAATTTTTTTACATGATTCACAAACATATCTTTTTTGCTTTTCGTTCAACACTATATTGTATATCCTCAATTTAAGCATTAACCGCTGTTATGAGTTTAATATAATTAGCAGTAAATCGAACCCATAAAACTATTACTCGTCTCTTTCATGACCTGGAACCACAATCACTTCTACCACATGTTTATTTAAGATTTCCTGCATGTTTTTTGGTACTTCTTTGTCTGTAATCACTATATCAACGGAGTTTAAGTCACATACCTTTTGAAAAAAAGTTTTATTAAACTTCGTTGAATCTGCAATCACAATGACCTGGTCAGAACGCTTAATCATTTCGTGAACGAGGAGACCTTCTTCCTCGATGGATGTAGACAGTCCTTCTGCAGATATTCCGCAAGTACCAATGATGCATTTATTCACCTTATAATCTTGTACGTCCCTGATGGCTCTTGAACCATAAATGGCTTGGTGTCTAGTGCTTAATGTTCCGCCTAATAAATTAACTTTTATATCGTCCCTCTGGCTTAATACACTGGCAATGTTAATCGAATTAGTCACGACAGTGTTGTTCCGGCTCGTTAAATATTTAGCTACAAATTGAACTGTTGTAGAGGCATCCAAAATAAGATGATCCCCGTTGTTTATCAAAGAAGCTGCAAATTTTCCGATCTTGCCTTTAGCTTCCGATGCCATGTTCATGCGCTCACCATAATTATGGACTTCATTGGAAAGCAGAGCCTTTTTCGCCCCACCCCGTATTCGAATGATCTTCCTCATCTCTTCTAAATTGATTAAGTCTCTTCTGGCCGTATCTTTAGATACATTATTTATTTTACAAATTGTTTCAATATCAATCCGTTCGTGTTCGTTTAAATATTGAACAATGGCGTCTAGTCGTTCATCCTGTAGCATGATCTCACCTCGTAATTTAATTATAAGTTAATCCAAGTTTAATCACAAAGAAACATGAATTTTTTTAAGGATAATTAAGCTTTTGAGGGTAGATTATTAGTAAATGCCGAACACATTAATCAATATACTTAGTTATCAGAATTTCATATCGGGGATATTAACCAGGGATTAAACATGTCGGTCAGCCCACCAAAATATAGATTCCGACCATTGGAAGGATATTTTCCGGGCATGAAAAAAATCAACCTTAAAATGAAGATGCTACTATCTTGGTGCAAGGCCCTTTTTAGACAGATTCATATTTTTTACTTTCTTTTTCCCTTTGATGTCGATTATATACGAATTTAGATAAGCTGACACTGCTTTCATATAAGAGTAATAAAGGTATTGTAACTAGGATATCTGATAGAAAGTCTGGTGGAGTAATCAAAATTGAAATAACTATTAAAATAAAGTAAGAATATTTCCTGATTTTTTGCAAACGGTATGGATTTATAATTCCTAAACTTGTTAGAAACAGGATAACAACGGGCATTTCAAATAGAAATCCAAAAGGCAATGTCATATGAAGCATAAACCGGAAATATTTCTCCGTTGTAAAGAAAGTAGTAAACATGCCGTTTGATAGAGACATTAAAAAATTCAGGACAATAGGAAATAAAATAAAGTAACCAAAACTGATTCCTAATATGAATAGAATAAAAAGAGCTGGAATATAAGCGCTAGTAACCTTGCGTTCTTTTGCTGTTAACGCTGGATGTATAAACAGCCAAGTTTGGTGAGCAGCAACCGGTATAGTAGCCGCGATGGCAACGACGGTGGCAATCATTAAATAAACGAGTATGATATCACTCGGTCCTAACAGGGCTAGCTTAAACGGCAAGTCTTTAACTATTACATTATAAATATCTTGAACATATATAAATGTCAGTACGAGGAACAGCGTGAAAACGACTAATGTTATAATAATACGTTTACGTAACTCCTCAAGGTGCTGAATCATGCTCGTTTTTATTTGATTTTCCAACTTCATCACTCCAGGAAAAAAAGATGTAAGACAGATCCTACATCCTCTCTTCATTTATTTGATTAGCTTTCTTTCTTATTGGTCACATCTGCATGAGTGTCATCTGCTACAAGGTCTCTGGTAGACTTTTTAAATTCTCTTAATGTTGAGCCAAACGCCCTTCCGATTTCCGGTAACTTTGAAGGGCCGAAAATAATAAGGGCAATCACTAAAATTAGCATCAATCCTGGTATTCCAATATTTTGTAGCATAACTTCCCCCATCGGTATTCATATTTTGTAATTCCTTTAAAACGTTAAACGTTAATGTGCTCATCGAACCTATCCCAATTCTTTTTTACCAAGGTTCATTAACATTGTCATACCCTTTTAATTGGTATGAAGCTTAGGCTTCACGCTATCCAGAGAACCCGAAGAGAGAGTTCCCTTATGCAATACGGCAGCACGCTTAGGCAGTCGGGCTACGGCTTCGGCCGAGCAGCTTGCTGGAATGAGTACAGCGGTCGCGGCATCGCCTACCTTTGGCCATATTTGCTTACCAGCCTCGTCTAACGGTGTAATACCACCGGTAGCAAGGGAAAGTGAGCGAGACAGGTTGTATTCGTTTGACCATCCGTATAGATCTGAGGCGAGATGTGCCTTCTGCAGCGTATCGCCAATCCCGAATGGTGACCAGTGATCCGTAATACTATCATTACCTAGCATGACGTTCACCTTATGCTTCTGAAGGAGCGGAATCGGCATTACGTCTTTGCCGATTGGAACGGTTGAGGCAATGGAAATACCCAGCGATGCAAGGCGCTTTGCCATTTCTACGTCGGCGCCATCCCCTAACGAAGCGAGCGAAAACGCATGACTGATCGTCACTTTTCCCTGCAGACCAGCTTCCTCAGTCAGATCAGCCAATCGACGTATTGCCTTCAAACCCGTTTCGCCACCTTCATGAAGGTGAATATCAATACCTGCTTTGTAGTCAACCGCGATCTGTACCATCGTTTGCAACGATTTTTCCATATCCCCGTCAACTAAGGTTGGATCAAGTCCGCCAACATGTGTAACTCCGAGCTGCATGGCTTCACGTATCAATCCCTGAGAATTTGAACGAAGTAGGCCATGTTGAGGAAATCCAACGATTTCATGTGATATTTTATCTGAATAGTTCGCTAAGGCCAGATTTAGTTTTTCAAGATTTTTCAAGCCAACGACTGGATCGATGTTGCAATGGCTTCTGACATAAGTTGAGCCATAGCCAAGAATTAGTTCAATTAATTTCTCCGCACGCTCCTGAGCTGTTGGAAGGAGCTCCAGCAGCAGTGTCTGCTCCAAGGTAATCATGTCAAAAATGCCATTTTTCCTCGTCGCAGCCGCTCTCCAAGGACCGCCATAAAAGGTTTTATCCAAATGAATATGCATATCTCTAAAAGAAGGAAGTAGCAACATGCCTTTAGCGTCGTAGCAATCGACACCTTTTCCATAAGGGGACTTGGTATCTAGTATTCTGGTAATGATGCCTTTTACAATATGGAGGTTCCTCAATACGGTTTCGGTTGCGACGACCTGGCCATCTTTATACTTGTATCCACTTTCCAATCTAACATTCATCAATATGTAGGAACTGTTCTTTCCTGGTTTTTTGGTGTTATGGCCAGCCTTCCTCTCAGCATCCGCACTTGCCGTCTCAGGCATAAATAATCCCACCGTGTCCGTGACACCGAGAACAGCGGAAGCGCTTCCAATTTTACAGACGTTACCTATAAACTTTCTGCGGGACAAACCTTCTTTTTCCTGATTCACCTGTGAAATCCTCCTTTAGTACGTTTATATTTTAAGATGATCATGATTATAAACTTCATTGGAGAACAAGAGGCATCCAGCCCGGTATTTGATTGGATTTACTCTTTTCCTCCAATCTTTCATATCTCTTCTTGTGGTGTTTTTGGATTTATTTTTACAATTTCAATCCATTCATATCTGTTGAAATAGTCACTGTTCCAGTTACATGATGTCACCCTATAGATCCAATTATAATTCTACTTAATTTTAATAGCAATAAAATCTGCATTATTTTAAGTTTTTTTAAGTTTTTCGTGGTAATTAATTGATTTCTCATTTTAATTACGACATAAGATACCTTTGTTGTTTCATTCCTTGTTAATGGAAAACAAAAGGAATGGTAAAATCCATCCCTTTTTTACTGTATACAACGCCTTTGTAGTTAAATGTAACCCTTAACGCCAGAAGGCCGCCAATTGGCGGCCTTCTGACATTGAAAGACTGTTTTGAAATTGTCCAAGTTCCTTCTTCTTTTCAGTCCGTTATTCATTCAAATATGCCCATGCATATTGGGCATAAAGTTCTGAACCGGTAGCAAGCGCTTCTTCGTCGATGTTGAATTTTCCATGATGGTGGGCCCATTCCGTATCTTTTTCAGGGTTTCCTGATCCCACTAAAGCGAAGCTTCCGGGTACTTCATCTAAATAGAAGCTAAAGTCTTCTCCCCCCATTGTTGGCTTTTCATTATATATTGCGTCTACGCCAAACGCTTGTGAGGCCACCTTTTGCACTAATTTGGCACTATATTCATCATTGATGACAGCTTGCGTGCCACGGTAGTAATTAACCTTTGCGGTCGCACCGTAAATGTTCGCAACATTTTCAGCATAAATCTGGAGCTGCTTTTCAATATGGTCACGTGTTTTAGGATCAAAACAACGGACAGTCCCTTCAATGACGGCATTTTCTGCAATGACATTAAATCGTGTGCCAACGACCATTTTTCCAACTGTCAAAACAGCGGGATTTTGAGGGTCGACCGTTCTTGATACGACGGACTGTACGTTCATGACGAATGAAGAGGCAACAATAGTAGCATCGATACAATCTTGCGGCATTGCACCATGTCCCCCTCTTCCTTTAAAGGTTACGGTAAAGATATCTGCTGAAGCGAATGAAGGTCCTTGAGTGCAAGCAACCGTGTTTGTTGGCATTTGCGACCAAATATGTATGCCAAAAACATTATCAACACCTTCAACGGCCCCCTGTTTAACCATTTCCCTTGCACCTGTTGCTACTTCTTCGGCTGGTTGGAATATTAAGCGCACATTCCCAGGTAATTCTTCTTTTATTTCGTTTAGTGCCTTCGCTGCAATTAATAGCATGGATGTGTGTGCATCATGACCACATGCATGCATTTTCCCTTCTTCTTTTGAAGCATACGACAAGTCTTTATTTAGTTCTTCTACAGAAAGGGCGTCCATATCTGCTCTTAAAGCGACGGTCTTTCCAGCCTTACCGCCTTTAATTTCTGCAATGACACCTGTTGGTTCTGCTTTTCGATAAGTAATCCCTAATTTTTCAAGGTATTCACAAATAAAAGCAGTTGTATTTTCTTCTTCCCATGATAATTCAGGTTCGCTATGAAGTTTTCTGCGTATTTCTGTTAATTCATCACTATAATTTTGAATCGCTTCTTTTATCGTTTGATTAATCATTTTTTTCTACCTCCGTTAAACATTTAGCCGCTTCGTAAAAGATTTGTACTCCATTTGCCAAATGACGTGCATCCGACCATTCCTCCGGACAATGACTTAACCCTGCTTTACTTGGAACAAAGAGCATGCCAACATCAGTCACATCGGAAAAAACCATCGCATCATGACCTGCTCCACTATCAATGGAACAGTATGGAATTTCCAAATCAGAACTTTTATCTTTTAATAAAGCTTTAATCTCATTACTCAATACTTTTGGCGGCATATATAAAAGCTGTTCCGCAGTTGTATGGATCCCCTGTTCATGATAGGATTCGATCAATTCTTTCATCCGTTTGATGACATTGTTAATATGTTCTTCCTTGCTTGATCGAATATCTACCGAAAATACCACTTTATTCGGTATGACGTTTGCTCCATTTGGTAAAACATCTAGTCGTCCTGTCGTTATAACCGTTCCTTCTCCTTCCTCAATTGCAAAGTTTGGTATTTGAGAAATAATTTGAGCGGCAGCAACCAATGCGTCCGTACGGCGATCCATTGGGGTTGTGCCTGCATGTCCTGCCTTTCCTTCAATGGTTACTTCAAATTGAGTTAAACCAACAATAGCTTCTACAACACCAATGGAGATATTCTTCTCTTCAAGGATTGGACCTTGTTCTATATGCAATTCGAGAAATGCTTTAATGCTATTGGGATTTCTTCTTTTCGGAAGAGAGAAATCCAGTCCAATTTTTGACATCGCTTTAATTGTGGTGATACCATCTTTATCCTTTAAATTTTTAAAACTTTCCTCACTTAGCGTTCCCACTATTCCTCTCGACCCCATTAGCCCTCCGCCAAAACGAGCTCCTTCTTCTTCAATCAGGGCAACGATTTCCAATGGATATTTAGGTGTTAATTGATTTTCTGCAAATAGGGCAGCCACTTCAAGTGCGACAATTACACCGGCTGGTCCGTCATACGCACCGCCATTTGGTACGGAATCAAAATGTGAACCTAACAGAACGCTTGGTGCATCTTTTAAAGTACCCTCAAGCTTTCCAAAAATATTTCCAAATCCATCTTCCTTTACTGTCAGGCCGTATTCCAACATTTTATTTTTTATATAATTACGTGTAAGCAAGTCTTCCTTGCTATACGTAAGCCGGGTAGTCCCTTCTCCGGGTGTTGATGTAAATTCGCTCAAATCATTTATTTGCTTTTCTATACGTTCGCTAAGCCTCACTTAGAATCCCTCCTATTTTACAAGAATTGTACGAATATTCCTGCCAAAATAACCGACACGATTGTTACCGATATAAATCCGCCAACAAGCATCGGCGGCAGCATATGGCTTAGCAATGCTTCTTTTTCATTTTCATCTTTTGTTAATGAATTGACGACTTCATTGGTGATAATGTAATCAGCTGGAAATCCGTATAATGCTGTTAAAGATACAGCAAAGGCCATTTCTTTGCTGACTTTTAACAATTTCCCTGCTATGAATGAGAATATATACATACCTATCACAGCTAAGATAATGCAAACAACAAGTGGGTAAAGAATCTCCATCATCATACTTGGTGTTGCATTTTTCAATCCATCAAAGACGAAAAGCATAAGGGCCATGATCGCAAATCCAAATCCATTTGCTTTTTGCAGTGTCTGTCTTTCCAAGAAACCGATACTTTTTCCGATAACCCCGAATAGTAAGCAAAGAACAAATGCGTTTATAGATATAATCGGCTCTAATCCACTCGAAACTAGGTAAGCAAGTAAAGCAACAACTGCAAGTCTTAAAAATTTGAAATACTCCGTATTATATTTTTCAGGAAGTTTCTTAAACAGCCTAAGTTCCGTCAGGCCTTCTACAGCGGCTGCAGTTTCATCCTTTTTTACCGTTAACTTTCCATTGCGGTATTGCCCCAAAAGCTTCTTCCCTTCTTTCTTCAAGACAATTGAAGTTAAAGGATATCCAGCGAAGCCTTGCATGACATAAATAACAATGGCAAAAACGGACAAGCTCGTAAGTCCTGCATCTGCCGCTCCTTCTGACATGATTATTGAAGAAACCATACCTCCCACTAATGGTGGAACCGCTACAAGGACAGTTTGCAGATCAAAAATAAAGATGCCAATTCCGAATAATAGTGCAACAATGCCAAGAATACCAGATAAGGAGATGACAATCGTCTTCCATTGATTCACCAATTCCCTTATTGAAAGCAATGTTCCCATATTCGTGATCAATAAGTACATCATCATGGTTGCCACTACCGGTGGAACACCTGCTATTGAAACGATGTCTTGCGGGAAGAATGTCCAATAACCACAAAGAAATAGAATCGCGGTAATGAAAACGGAAGGTACCCAGGCTTTTGTTCGAACCGCCACTATGTCCCCTACAAATAAAATCAGAATAACAATAACCAAAGCCAACATCTGTGACATATGAGTTCCCTCACCTTCCAATTTAATAGTTTGAATATTCTTATAAAATAATAACACTGAATCATCTGAATTTAAAGATAATTTCATATTTTCAGGTATTTATACACAGATAATAGGAAATGTAAGTGTTTTAATTTCAATTTCACACACCAAACATTCTCAAATAATTAAGGGATTGGATATATCAAAATAATTTTAATCTTAAAATAGACACTTTATCTCCTTTAAATATCAAAAAGAAAAAGCCGTCTATAGACGGCTCAGACTGTAGACAAACTCTCGATGAAAATCGAGTTTGTCTACAGTTTTTTTTGGCTTGTACAAATTTGGACGTTGATTGGAACGTAGGGTACTCGCTTTCCGAGAGCGGTCCGCCCGCGGCGCACTTGCGCCTGTGGGGTCTCCCTTGGACTCGCTATTCCCGCAGGAGTCTCGCACACCCGCTCCAATCAACTATGTTTAAAGCTTCAGACGGAACCCTTTTTGATACAAACTTAGCCCGACAAAGGACATTTCTGTTAATTAATAAAAAATATCATTAAGTAAATTGCGGCGCAATGAACTCGGATTTATATAGGAGAAGGATGCTTTGGGGCCCCAGAATTTCTCTATCAATAAAAAATACTTACCTTAATAATTGTTGCAGTAGAGTCGTCATCATGATTTGATAACTTTATATTTAAATTGTCGGAGGTATGATCTCTGTTTAAGGTTATTAAGTCACCTTGCTCTAAAACAATTGTCTCTTTTTCATCGATATTCATTCTACTCCTGCCTTTGAAACAATAGAAGGCGTCGGTTCTTTTCGAAGAATCCCGATTATGCAACACTTCCGCATGGGTTCCATCATTCATATGAATCGAGCTGATGTCACCTTCGCAGCCTTCCGCTAACATCAAATTAAAGTCAGTGACCTTCCCAATACTGGGTTGTCCAGCCTCCATCAAACCGATCCTGTTCAAATGGGCTTAAATGCACACTGGGCTTTCCCTGATGTAGCAGCGACATTTTACCATCAAGGATCATGATGATTCTCTGAATGCCTGGAAGGTGAGTAAATAAGGATTCGTCCACCTCGACTTCTGCTGTGCTTATCCGCCATTTGAAATCACGCTTCGAGTAATCAGCTTCTTCAGGATAAATGGCTAGTTGAGTTGTTTTACCACCTGACCAAAGACTGGTTATTTGTTCACTTTTCCTTATTAGTTTTAGAGAAAATGACAACGAATTTCCCCCCTTTAATTATTACATTTTTTCAGTACAATTCAATTTAGGCCATGTTGGATATCATTAACAAAGATGCATAACAGAGCTTAATTCTACTGACCTCTTAACACCGCAGCAGCATTCTTTCCTAAATCAGGCTCTGATACGATACACCTATGGTTGCTGATGTCTACTTGAAATTGATAGGTTTCCGTGCATTAAGTAATCATACAGAAAAACCATTGTGAATTACCTACTATATGGGCAATTTCGGAATAAAAAAAATCAATACCGAATGTTTTGGCATTCCCAAAAACATTCGGTAACACTTTATTTCAATCCATTTTTTGACCAAGTCGGGATTTATAGTAAAGCCACTTTTTGATGCCTTAATTAATAACAAATCATCATTTAAATAGATTAATACTTATAATGATGATTGGCATGGCAAAAACATCGATAAGAAATGCACCGACTATCGGAACGATTAAATATGCTTTACTCGAAGGTCCATATTTCGCAGTGATTGTTGACATATTTGCCATAGCATTTGGTGTAGCCCCTATACCATGTCCTATGAAACCTCCAACCATAACTGCCGCATCGTAATTTTTGCCAAGAAAACGAAACATGATGAATATACTTAAAAGGATAATGAAAATGACTTGTATAACCACAATTAAAATGATTGGTAAAGCAAGGTCAGCAACTTCCCATAATTTTATACTCATTAATGCCATAGATAAGAAAATACCTAAAGTGATATCTCCAATAAAATTAATACTAGGCATTTCGATAATTTTCCCGTTTATTTTATCTAAAATATTCCGAACTATTACAGCCACTATCATTGCTCCAACATAGTTCGGTAAAACATAACCTGTCTTTGCCGAAAATAACTCTCCTAGATATGAACCTAAAGCCATACAAAATGTCAGTATTAACACTTGTTTCATAAATGAAGCTACATTTAATTCTATTTTGTCTTCCATTTCTTTCTTTTCTTGAATTTCAATATCCTCTTTACTTGGTGTTAATTTGTGTTTATTAATTAAATACTTTACAGTTGGACCTCCAACTAATCCACCAAATACTAATCCTAATGTTGCTGCTGCTATTCCAATTGCTTGTGCAGATTGAATTCCCAGTGATTCAATCGTACCGCCAAATGCTGTAGCTGCACCTATGCCGCCTTCCATGGAAATTGCTCCTGCCATCATGCCAATCAATGGATCAATCCCAAAAACGGGTGCTAAAGAAATTCCGATTAAATTTTGAGCAAATGCCAGAAACCCACATAACAACCAATATATTAATAATAATTTACCGCCGACTTTCACTAATTGGAAACTGGCACCCAATCCAACGGACGTAAAAAATGTTAACATGAATAACCCCTGGAGTGTCGTATCCAATGAAATGGTTATGTTTAAAAAGGTTTTAAGACTTGTAGCGACGATTGCAAAAAGTAATCCCCCAACAACGGGTGCAGGGATACAAAAGTGTCTAAATAATTTGACATTCTTAACGATAATCCCGCCTAGTGCTAAAAGCAGTATCGCTAAAAAAATAGTGATCGTTTGATTAATCTCGATGTTCATATTGCTTATCTCCTCTCCACACACATGAATACTTCATTTATTAGGTTTGCAGCTAGTTTGACAGTGCGATTATCACAATCTAATGATGGATTCACTTCACAAATATCAAATGAAATAGTTTTCGTATGTGAAGTAATCTTACGAATTAATTGTCTAACCATTTTTCCAGAAAGACCAAATGAGGAAGGGGCACTAACACCCGGTGCTTCAGAAGCGTTTATAACATCCATACAAAGTGTTAATATAATATAATCATGCTGATTTATAAAATTCAGAATTTTATTTTCGTTTTCTTCAGAATTTTCATCTACTAATTCTTCTTCCAATATCCAAGAGCAACCAAGTGTAGTTGCAGTGTCAAATAATTTTTTAGTGTTTCCATAACGTTGAATGCCAATTGGCAAATAACTAGCTTGATGATCATTATCTAATATTTGTTTAAACATCGTTCCAGAAGAAGTTATATCTTCATAAGAGCGTAAGTCAAAATGAGCATCAATGTTAAGAATGCCTATTTTGGCATTGGGGCCAACACTCGACCTAATTCCTAGATAATGACCATAAAAGGTTTCATGTCCGCCCCCCAAAATAACAGGAAACAAATTTTTAGATAATATTTTCTCTACGTGGCTTCCCAATTCAGCTTGAGCTGCTTCTAACTTTTGATTTTCACAAATGATATTTCCGAAATCAACTAGGCTATCTGCTGATTGGCCGTGCCAAGATAGAGATGATAAGGATTTACGTATTTCATTGGGAGCTTCTTTGCTTCCAAGTCTTCCTTTATTCCTGCGTACGCCTTCTTCACAAGAGAACCCTATTATTCCACATGTATTATTTACTGATGTTGTTTGATTATCTTTAACTATTTGATGAATTCTAAATTCATCTTTATCTATTAGACTATCTGTTCTGCCTTTCCATAAATCCATATTTGGTAACGCATACATTTATTTTTCCTCCCCATAAATAAAAATACTTCATATTTGCAATCGCCAATAAATTTCGGGTTGTACTGTTATAAAAGATGTGGTGCGATTGCTTGTCCTTTTTGTTTTCGGTAAATTTGGATAGGCCATTGACTTATCCTGCCTGATGCATTTTGCACATCCCCGCTTTCGCCGCATTATAACTTCCAGTCCAGCTCTGTAGACCATTATGTTGTATATCTATGTTCCCTCCATTCTGCTTAATGGTTTTACTACAATTTTATTAAGCAAGTTTCATGCCAGGTCCATATCCATAAAAACAGTGGAAAATTCAGATATATTCAAAATAAAAAGTAGGCGAAAATTGCCGCTCGGCAATTTCCGCCTACTTTTCTTCCCGATATTTCTTCAACTTGTCCCGCAATGTCCTCTCCCCGATGCCAATTGTTTGCGCTGTCTTCCTTTGATGACCGTTAAAAGCGGCAAGGTTATGAAGAATCACTCTTTTTTCGATTTCTTCAAGCGGTTCGCCGACATATACGGGGATTAGGGTATTGCCGAAAAATGGGCGCGAGCTTTTTTGGATGTCGGAAGGTAAATCGGCTTTCTGTATGTAAGAATCATTCGTAAGCGCTATTGCTCTTTCAATCACGTTCTGCAGTTCACGAATATTTCCTGGAAAGTCATATTGCTGTAAAAGCTGCAGCGCTTCATGGGAAATTCCTTCTACAGGTTTTCCCATTCGATCACCGATTTTTGCAATGAAAAATTCCAACAGCAAAGGAATATCCTCTTTTCGTTCACGTAAAGCAGGAAGGTGAATCGGAATCACATTTAATCTGTAATATAAATCTTCACGAAATCGATTCTCTTTTACTTCTTTAACCAAGTCTCTGTTTGTCGCTGCAATGATCCGGACATCGATGCTGACTTCTTCTATCCCGCCAACGGGCATTACCTTTCTCTCTTGTAGAACGCGCAAAATTTTCCCCTGCAGTGTCAAATCCATCTCACCGATTTCGTCAAGAAAAATTGTTCCTCCTTCCGCCAGCACAAAAAGTCCATATTTTCGCTGTGTCGCCCCTGTAAATGCGCCCTTTTCGTATCCAAATAATTCTGATTCCAACAGGTGAGTCGGAATGGCGGCACAATTAATAGCCTGAAACTTTTTGTTTCTGCGCTTGCTTTGATTATGGATGGTTCTGGCGACGACTTCTTTACCGGTTCCACTTTCCCCTTCTATGAGAATGTTGGAATCGATATCCTTCACTTTTTCGATGAGGGAGAATATTTTGCGCATGGCCAAGCTTTCACCGATGAGGCCGTTCACACCTGCCACCTTATTCAATTCTTCACTCAGCCATTTCACTTTGGACTGAAGGGTGTACACTTCTTCTGCCTTTTGCATCAGCACTTCCAATTCATCAATATGAAGCGGCTTTGTCGCATATGAAAACGCCCCCTTACGCATTGCTTCCACGGAAGAAGGAATGGTGCCGTAAGCCGTCATCATAATGACAACAGTCGAGGGGGAGAGGCGTTTGATTTCTTCTAACACTTCCATCCCATTATATCCCCCGATTTTTAAATCCAGCAATACGATGGCGATTTCTGTTCTTTCGAAAAGCGGAAGCGCTTCACGTGGGTCTGTAAACGAATAAACGTGATACTGGTCTTCCAATGCAAACGTAAGTGACTGACATATGGTTGGCTCATCATCAATAATCATGATATCGTGCATCGTTTTCACCCTTTCTGTATTAATGCTGTAAACAAATGGTCACTATTGTTCCCTTTCCTACTTCACTTCTTGTCTCGATAATGCCATCATTTTCTTTGACAAGCTGATACGTAATAGAAAGCCCTAGCCCGACCCCGTTCGGTTTCCTGGTGTAAAACGGTTCAAAGATCTTATCAATGTCTTCTTCCGAAATCCCAATTCCTTCATCCTCGATTTCAACGACAGTGAACACATCCCGATAGTATGCCCGAAAAATAAGTGTTCCCCCTGTATTGGACGCCTGTATGGCATTGAGAATGACGTTCACCAGTACTTGTTTGATCTGCTGTGTATCTGCAGTTGCCTGAATGTTTCCAGCGAACTCGCGAACAATGCTCAGGTTTTTTTCTTTGATTTTCGGCTTAAGCAATAGTTCAATCCCTGCCATGGCCTCATTCAGCAAAAATGTGACAGGCTCTGATTTTTTAGGGCGGGCATAATCGAGCAAATCGTTAATCAATGTATTAAGTCGGGTAATTTCACTAGTGACCTGTTCGGAAAAGAACGTTCGGAAATCTGCGCTTGCAAATTTTTTCGGCAGCAATTGCGTATAGGTAAGGATGGATGTTAACGGATTTCTTATTTCATGAGCGATACCCGCCACGAGTTGACCCAATGAACGCAATCGGTCATCCTGAGCCACTTTTCTCTCCAGTTGTTTTTGTTCCGTACTATCGAAAAAATTCAACACCGCACCTACACTTTCTCCCCCAATAGTCTGAATTGGATACATGCTGTAAGTTATATGCCTTTTTTTGCCCGCATAATGAGAACATACCGTTTCCTTTTGCAAGAAAACTCTCTTTTTCTCTAATGCAGCCTTAATCTCCTTTTCCGGGATGAAACGGGCAGTTGGCAGATCCTGAAAACGTTTTCCAACAACATTACCGTCCACCCCCAAATATTCCATGGCCCTAACATTAATCATCGATACAAGACCTTGCTGATTCAGTGTAATAAGCGAACTGTAGGCACTGTTTAATACTTGCTGCTGAAAGTTGATGTTTTCCTCAAGAAGCAGCATCTTCTCTTCCAAGTCTTTATTCACGTGCTCAATTTGCTCCGTTCGCTTAGCCACTTCTCGTTTAAGGCTGAGATTCCACCATAAGATGAGAGAAATCACAATGAAGGTAAGAATAAGACCAATTTCCAAATACAACAACGTTTTACGGAGCCGTTGAGTATTTGGCAGGATATATTCGCCGAACCACTTTTTCTCTATCTTTTCATACGTTCCATCTTTCTTGATTTGAGAAATGGCCTGATTGAATAGTGTCAGCAACTCTTTGTTTTTCGGCATCACGGCTACAGCATACTTTGTGGTGTCAAGTGGCTCACCGACAATCTTAATAAGTGATTGCTGCTCATTTTTCTGTAGAAAATATTGACCCGTAATCCGATTTCCAATGAAAGCATCCACTTTACCGTCGATCAATGACTGAACGGCTTCTTGTTGATTATTAGTTTCCACCAATTGCAAACGATCGACTTTACTTAATAGACCGCTTGCAACATCTCCTTTTTGTACAGCTACTTTCCGGCCTTTAAGATCTTCGATTTTTCGGATATACATATTATCTTTTAACACAAAAATTCCTTGTGAACTGGTGAAATACGGAGCTGAAAAATCATAAATCTCTTCACGTTCTTGATTGTACTTCATGCCTTGAATCGCATCCACTTTTCCAGAGCGCATAGCTTGTACTGCCTCGTTCCACGGCATGGGATAGTATTCGAACCTAATGCCAGTCTCGATAGAAATGGCGTTCATTATATCCACATTAAAACCGGTATAAACACCCGAATCGCTCAAGTATTCAAAAGGTGGAAAGTTATTATCCCCTGCAACCCGTATCACTTTTTGGGCTTCCGAATGGACTGCTGAAGGAAAGAAACAGCAAAAAAAGAAAATGTAGACGGTTATTACGGCACAGATAGTATGTAAATTTCGCATCGCCTCACCCCTTTTTTCTATACATGCAGTTTTGTATCATAAATGTGTATATATACAATGGACAAAGACTCTATTATGATAACTTTTTAAAGGATATAAGAAAAGCTAATCTGCATTTCATAACACCATACATGGCAGAAGGTCGAATTACAATATATTTTGAATGGAAAATGGATTATAAATAAAAAAGGCATGCTCCCTTTTTCGGGAATCATGCCTTATGCAATGTTGTAGCAGCCTAGGCGTTTCTAGCAACATTCTCACTTAAATGATAGGTTTGACTGTGTATAGTATACTTTTTGATTTTTTCCATGCTTGGTTCATAGCCGATTCCAGGCAATTCTGGAACACTGATCATTCCGTTTTCCACTGTAACTTCAGGGTCAGTGATATCTTCTGCCCAATAGAGGGAGGAAGCTGCGGTATCACCGGGAAGAGTGAAGTTCGGCAGTGAAGTGATTGCAATATTATGAGCTCTTCCAATGCCTGATTCCAGCATACCTCCACACCATAGCGGAATGCCATGTTCTAGGCATAAATCATGGATTTTCTTAGATTCAGTCAAACCTCCGACACGGCCAATCTTAATATTAATAATTTTACAGCTGCCCAATTTAATAGCTTTCCTGGCATCCTCTAATGAGTGTATGCTTTCATCCAGGCAAATAGGTGTTTTTAACCTTGACTGTAAATCTGCATGGTCAATGATATCATTATAGGCAAGCGGCTGCTCAATCATCATTAAATTAAAATCATCCAAGGCGGATAACCGGTCTATATCTTTTAAGGTATAAGCTGAATTTGCATCGGCCATGAGCGGGATTTCAGGATATACTTTTCGTACCTTGTCTATTAATTCAACATCCCAGCCCGGTTTGATTTTTAGTTTAAAACGTTTATAGCCTTCACCGAGACGAGCTTCAATTATATCCAGGGTCGAATCGATCGAATCCTTTATTCCGATGCTTACCCCCACTTCAATTTTCTTTTTTGTTCCACCTAACACATTTGAAAGAGAAGCACCTTGCTTTTTAGCATACAAATCCCAAACAGCACCCTCTAAAGCGGCTTTTGCCATATAATTTCCGCGAATATGGGTGAAATATTTTTCAGAAATTTCATCAGGATGCTTGATTTCATTTTTGAGGATTATTGGAATTAGATAGTCTTCTAGTATATGCCAGTTTGTTTTTAAGGTCTCTTCATTATACAGAGGGTCGAGCATCGCAACCGATTCAGCCCAACCGGAAATGCCATCATCGCTTATGGCTTCCACAAGGATAAAATCCCTATCGTATTCCGTCCCAAAGCTAGTTGTAAAAGGTTCATGCAAGTCTAGCTTAAGATGCCTTAGAATAACTTGTTTAATTTTCACTTAGAAATTCTCCTTCTGTGATAAAACTGTTAAAGAACACAGTCTTACAAATTTTTTATTAATAGGCTTACACAGCCTGAAATTACTAAACATTATATATATTCTTCTAGTTCATTTCCTTGAAAGCACATAAAACTGAACGGGAATTTCCGTCATGGAATTCTTCATAAAATCTGTTACCTGCCATCCTTGCTCAAATAATCCGATAAAAATGTCCCTGGTTTTCATCCGCCATTCATTGGCCGCTTGAATATTTGTGACTCTTATTGATTGGAAGTCCTTTGGAAGGGCCACAAAAGCTAGTTCACATTCTTGTTCAGGCAGCGGGCGAGTGAACGATGGAACTGGCAATCCCTTTTCAATGGTATCCCATTGAATAAGCGAGTTTTCCATCACAAAGTCCAGCGGCATTCCCCCTCCGCTAGAATCCGTTGTCTCTTTTTTATCAATATGCCATTCGACAAGAAAGCGGTCAGAAGGAATTCCGCTGTTTAAAAGATCTTCCATTTCACCATAGCAGTTTGCGATATATGTGGAGCATACCCCACCGAGCTTGGCTATATTTAAATACCCATTAACACTTTCCAAAGGATCGTAAGTCCAGGTAATAAGGGGATAGCCGAGCTTTAGCGCTTCCTCACGTTGTGCTAACTTTAACTTCTCGCCTATACCTTTGTTGCGAAATTGCTCATCTATGCCTAGTATATGTGAACAAAGATAGGCTGATTGCCCATTGAATCCCGGAAAGCTGTATTGAAATCCAATCAGCTTTCCTTCGCAATAAGCTCCTATAACCAAACCGCCGTTTTTCACGGCTGTTAAGGTTTGGTGTGTGGGGATTGAGTCGGTTTCTCCCCAAATGCTTGACTCTAGCTTTCTTACGTCCTCCAGCTCTTCAATTCCATGAATAGAACGAATTACAATTTCCTGTGATTTCGTCATGGTCAACCTCCTTGGTATAGCACAAGTGCCCTTATTGACAACATAAGATGACAAGGCAGTCCACAGCTGACGGCATGTCGTTACGAGGCACTGAAGCTATCATGTAAATGGTCTTTCTTAATAAGAAATGCTCTCCTGCTTTTTCACAAAAGAGGTTATTCCACTTTACTGAAATCGGCCTCTTGCAATGGAGTCATTTTTGTTTTCTTTACGATTTTATAACCTAGAAAAGCCAGGAAAAATAAAGGAAGCCCGATATAGGAAATTAAAATTCCATACCAATCAATCTCAGGACCGAAAAATGCAGAGTAATTTTGTCCCAGGATTGCCGTAACACATAAAAGTGTGGCTAATATCGGACCGAATGGATACCATTTTGATACATAAGGCAAATCTTTCAAATCTCTACCTTGTGCAATATATGCCTTCCGGAAACGATAATGTGTAATCGAAATTCCTAACCAGGATAAAAAACCGGATAATCCTGCAGCATTCAATAACCAAGTATAAATCGTGCCTTCACCGAAAAGAGAGGTCAGGAAAGCTGCCATCCCAACGATGGTAGAAAAGTACACAGCGTTCACTGGAATGCCGCCTGAATTCACTTTTTTTAGAAACGAAGGGGCTTTGCCTTCTTTCGCCAGCACCCAAAGCACGCGAGAAGCTCCGTACATGGCTGAATTGCCTGCAGAAAGAACGGAAGTAAGAATGACCACATTCATAACGGAGGCAGCGATGGCAAGCCCAGCGTTTTGAAAAACTAGAGTGAAGGGACTTACCGCAATATCTTCAATATCCGAGCTTAACAAACGCGGATCATTATAGCTTATTAAAAATCCAATCACAATTATCGCCAATACATAAAACAAGAGGAGTCTCCAGAAGATTTGCTTAATGGCCTTTGGTATATTTTTTCTCGGGTTTTCACTCTCACCGGCCGCAATTCCTACTAACTCGGTACCTTGAAAGGCAAACCCTACCACCATAAAGACACTTATAATAGATAAAAAGCCTCCTTTAAACGGTGCCTCCCCTTTGGTGATATTTTCAAAACCTACGGCATCCCCTCCCATGATTCCTACAATCATTAATAAACCTACTGCTATAAAAATGATAATCGTCAAAACCTTTATAATGGCAAACCAGAATTCTGATTCTCCATATCCTTTTACCGATAAAATATTCAGGCCAAATATGAGTGCAAGAAATAATGCGCTCCAAATGATGCCTGGAACAGAAGGCAGCCAATATTTCATTATCAGGGAGGAGGCTGCTAATTCCAGTGCGACTACGATTGCATTGTTATACCAATAGTTCCATCCGACCGCAAATCCCAATGCAGGATCGACAAACCTTGATGTATAGGTACTAAAAGAGCCTGTAATAGGAATAAGGGCAGCCATTTCGGCTAAGCTTGTCATCAGAAAGTAAACCATGATCCCGGCAATTATATAAGCAGCCACAGCTCCTCCAGGACCCGCAGTATGAATAATGGAACCGCTTGCTAAAAATAGCCCCGTTCCAATGGTGCCGCCGATTGCGATCATCGAAAGATGCCTTGGTTTGAGTTTTCTCTCCAGTTGTTTTTCATCAGCAGCTGTTTGGTCCCCGGTTTGTGATGTTTGTGCCGTATTTTCCATAAAACACCCCTTCATTAATTTTTTAAGTGAAAAATTTTACTCTTCTGCCACCATCATGACTGTGTTAATTAAAATTTTCGTTCCATAAATAAGTGCTTGTAAATTAAACTTCATATCCGGATGGTGCAGACCAGGCGTTAGATCGCAGCCTAACCCTATCATGGTTGCAGTTATATCAGGATTTTCGGCTGTATAAAAATGAAAATCCTCTCCTCCTTGAGAAACACAGACTGAAACGACATTTTCCATCCCAAGGATATCTGCAATTGCGGCCTCAGCCAGCTTTATCGCCTTTTCATTCAAGGTCGCAGCTGGGACAAATTCTTCCGCAGACCAGGAGATGTATGTTTCAGTTTGTTCCATTGTCTGTTCAAAAGCTTCCTTTGTTAAGCGATTTAGTTCATTCATTACATCATTTGACTGTGCTCTGGCATCAATAGCAAAGACAGCTGTTTCCGGGATAACGTTTGATGCTTTATTGTTTGTTTCAAATTGAGTCATTTTGATGGAATAAGGAATTTCGGTTTCCAGATTAATCTGCTGTAATTTTTGGACAAGCAAAGCTGCTGCTTCGATTACATTTATTCCATCTTGCGGACGGGATGCATGGGCCTGAAGGCCTTTGATTGTACCCCTTATTGTTTCGGCTGAGCCATGGACAATGACGGGGGAAGCCTTCATATAAGGAACCTCCGTACTGGGTCTTACATGTACCCCGAATAAATATGTAACATTCTCCAACGCGCCATCATTGATCATTTGAAGAGCGCCTTCCCCTTTTTCTTCTGCAGGCTGAAATATAAATCGGAGAGTGTGTTTAGGCCGGATTCCGCTGGAGGCAATGGCCAACGCTGTATATAAAACCATTGTGCTATGTGCGTCGTGTCCACATGAATGATTGGCTTTAACAACTCCATCTACTTCCTGAACAAGCGCATCCATATCAGCCCTTAATGCCACAACCTTTTTTGAAATGCCTGGAATCTCGGCAATAATTCCATGATGGCCCTGAAATGTTTTTACGGTGATTCCCGCTCCCCTAAGACATTTTAAAATATAGCAAGACGTTCTTTCCTCCTGCCAGCTTGGCTCAGCCAAAGAATGCAAATCATGGTAGGACTTCATCAATGATTCTTGATGCAAATCAATATATTGAATCGGGTCCATAATGTTGCACCTCCTCCTTTACATGAATTTTAACTTTGTTAAAAACTCATTCATTAAACACCTCATAACTTGAATATAGTCTTTCTAATTTTTGCTGATGGGTATATATCCGTTTTGCGTCTTTTTGATGGATGCCAGCAATGACCAAGTCCAACAAGCTAATAACGGAAGCGATTGAATTGGTTCCGGTTTCTGCGTTTTCCTCAGTTGTCAGTGAAATATCAGCGATGCGTCCAACTGGTGACAGAAGGCGGTCTGTAACTGAAATTAAACAAACTCCTTGTTCTTTGGCACACTCAGCAATTTTTAATGTTTCATTTGCATATCTTGGAAAGGAAAAAACAACTAATGCAGACTTATTTGTGAGATTACAAAACTTTTCATAGAAGTCTCCTGTAGGTGAACATAAACTTACATTTTCCCTTAATGAACTTAGCGTATAGGAGAACCAATAGGCGGCGGCATGGGAAATCCGATGCCCTGCAATCAATATTTGGTCAGCCTGGATCAGAACATCGACTGCTTTCCATATGTCCTGAACGTTCGTATGATCTAATAGATGTCTTAAAATATGAACTTCGTTTTCTATCACTTTTGTAAAGGGATCTTGCTTGTCATCAATGCGGAGAATGGAATCAGTATTGGATAAGTCTATTTGATTTTGGTGCAGCAGCTGTTTTTGAATCCTCGCCTGCATTTTACTAAACCCTTCAAATCCCAATGAATATGAAAACCGAATGACCGTTGTTTCACTAACCTCCGCTTCCCTACCAATTTGAAATGCCGTTTTAAAGGCGGCTTCATCCAAATTTTCAATCAGGTAAGCGGCAACTTTTTTTTGACCTGCCGATAGATGATCAAATTTTTCTTTTACTAATAATTTAAATGGAAGATGTTCCACCATATCACTCCTTTCTGATGAATTAAATACTTCTTTTTAAAATTATGATGAAGGTAATACTTCTCTTTTTTTATACACTATCACAATTTAATTAGAAAAAGAAGAAGTTTTTGATTTTTTAGATAATTATTAACTTCAAACTTCCCTACGTTTTTTATAAAATAACATGCCCGTTGATTTCTGAAATCCGCTCCCTTTCCGCCGACTGCCTGCCAAGCCTCCTCGACGCAAG
>NZ_JVPL01000283.1:0-4281 GCF_001054655.1 Bacillus sp. 220_BSPC | reverse complement strand
CGTGCCCCTCTATGATCAGATCTGGATAACGGGAACGGATATGGGACAAGTGTTCTTATTGCCTTCAGGCGGGCCTATAGTTCATTCATGGTATTCCATATCAAACCAACCCTTTCCTAAATCAGTTAATTTTTAAATGAGGTAATTAAATCAGCCGCTAATAGATTAGAGCCACTTACTCCTTTCAAATATTTTAAACTCCCTCACTTACCAATTAATGTTTTGAATATTGGTTAAACACTTAGAAATTTCAGTCTTGTTCAATTGATTACATGAGAAATTATAGTTCTCTGAAATAATAATAATAAGTTGAGTTTCAATCCAACTAAGGTTATCGTTGTTTCTCTTTAAATATCTGCTTAATGAAGATCCAATTCCTTTAGCTTTGGTATTAATAATATCAAAAAATTCAATTTCTACATCTAAATAGTGAAAAGTATTGAACCACACATATAATATTGTACTATTTGTATATACTTACTCCGATTCACCCAAATGCGAAGTTTTCATCTATTGAACTTCCAATATTAGGTGTTTTTTTATCTCCCTGAAAACCTTACTCTACACCAAAGTAAAGCAATCATTTCATGCTTTCTACTATCAGTCCGGTAAAAACGAAGTCATATCTAGCCGATTGTGATAATTAAGGTATAATGATAGGGGAAAGATATTTTGTAACGGATTAGGTGAAGATGATCATGAAGCTAATCATTGCGGAGAAACCAGATCAAGGTTCAACGCTAGCGGCTCAATTTAAAACGAAAAAACAGCAAGGCTATATAGAAATCATGCCGAATGAACTTTTCCCCGATGGAGCTTATGTAACTTGGGCCGTCGGACATTTATGTCAACTTGTTTCGCCGGAAACCTATCATTCAAAATGGAAAAAATGGTCGATGGAAACGTTGCCGATGATTCCTGAGAAATTTCAATATGAAGTGACCCGACAAAAGGCAAAGCAATTCAATGTTGTGAAGACTTTGCTTAGGAAACCGGAAGTCGATGAAATCATTCATGCAGGTGATGCCGGGCGTGAAGGAGAGTTGATTGTACGCAACATCGTTAATTTATGCAATGTCAATAAACCGATGAAACGTTTATGGATTTCCTCTTTGACCCCGAAAGCGATTTATGAGGGATTTCAAAATTTGAAGAGCGAAGAAAAAACCAGGCCGCTTTATTATGAAGCGTATACGAGAGCTTGCGCGGACTGGGTTGTGGGAATGAATGCGTCGAGAGCGTATAGTATTTTGTTGAAACAAAGGGGCGTTTCGGATGTGTTTTCAGCTGGAAGGGTTCAGACACCGACTCTTGCTTTGATAGTAAAGCGGGAAATGGAAATTGAGCAATTCAAGTCTGAACCGTTCTGGGAGGTGTTCGCAGATTTCAAGATGGACGGTAAGAAATATCAGGGGAAATGGCAGCTGAACAATGACCCGAGAATCAAGACAAAAGAAATGGCTGATAAAATTGCCGCCTTTTGTAAGGGTAAGGAAGCTGAAATAGCGGAAATGGATACTGAAAGGAAAGAATTTCAGCCGCCTTTGTTATTTAATCTATCGTCATTGCAAGCGACAGTGAACAAGATTTATAAATATTCACCGAAACAGACGCTTGATATCGTGCAAAGTTTATATCAAAAAGGGATCGTTTCTTATCCACGTTCAGATTCCAATTATGTGACGGAGGGGGAAGCCGAAACATTTCCCGATATTTTGCAAAAACTAAGCGGATTTTCAGAATATGAATCCCTGTTTCCTTTGCCACAACCGAACATCATGAATAATAAACGGTTTGTAAATGAAAAGAAGGTGACTGATCACTATGCCATTATTCCAACGGAGCAGGTAACCGACCCAAAGCGGCTTTCCGCTGAAGAACGGAATATATATGACTTGGTTGTTCGCAGGTTGATTGCGGCCCATTATGAGAAGGCCATTTTCGATTACACTACCATTAAAACGCTCGTCGATAAGCGGGCCGAATTCATTTCTAAAGGCAAGCAGCAGATTCAAGAGGGATGGCGCAAAGTGATTTTTCAAAATAATGACAAGGATGATGATGATATCATTTTGCCGTCCGTTTCAAAAGGGGATTCTGGAAAGGTCGCCAATATAAAGGTGAAAGAAGGAAAAACCCAGCCCCCTAAGCGTTATACAGAGGGTCAGCTGATCACTTTGATGAAAACTGCCGGAAAGCATCTGGATAATGAAGAGTTGGAAAAAGTACTGATGAAAACCGAGGGTCTCGGAACCGAAGCAACTCGGGCTGGAATCATTACCATGCTCAAAGACCGTAAATACATCAATGTGAAAAAAAACCAGGTGTTTGCGACAGATAAAGGGAAAGTGCTGATTACTGCAATCGGGGAGAAAATCCTGGCTTCACCCGAGATGACAGCCAAATGGGAACAGCGATTAAGGGAAATTGGTGAAGGAAAGGCTTCAGCTGGAGGCTTTATGGAAGCTGTTAAAAAGATGTCAGCAAAAATTATCAGTGATGCCGTGGAATCATCGGAAAGCTGGGATTTTCAAGGGCTGGATACCGAGTCGATTCAACGGAGCGGCCCTAAAAAGAGAAGTTCCGCATCTGTAGGCAGCTGTAAACTATGCGGTTCTAAGATTGTCGATAAAGGGGAATTCTATGGATGTGTAAGTTATCAAAAAACAAAGTGTAACTTCACAATATCCAAAAAAATCCTTGATAAGAAAATTAGTCAAGCAAATATAAAAAAGCTGTTGGCGAGCGGTGAAACGGATTTGATAAGCGGTTTTAAGAAAGGGGAAAAGACCTTTGATGCCATTTTATCTTGGTCCGACTCTGAAAAGAAGATCAGTTTTACATTCCCGACAGAACAAAACGTCAAGCAAACTTGAGGAAAGACTGCATTAAAGGCGCCCTGAGACTTATAACTTCTTGTTTCGGGGTCGTATATATAGTAAAATTTTTAGATATGCGTTTGAATGGGAGGATTCCGAATGCCTACACCGAGCATGGAGGATTACATAGAACAAATTTATTTACTTATTGAAGAAAAAGGATATGCAAGAGTTTCCGATATTGCTGAAAATCTTTCCGTCCACCCATCTTCTGTTACAAAAATGGTTCAAAAACTTGATCAGGAAAAATACTTGATATATGAAAAGTACCGGGGTCTCGTCTTAACTGCAAATGGGAAAAAAGTTGGTAAAAGGCTCGTTTACCGCCATGAACTTTTAGAACAGATGCTAAGGTTGATTGGGGTCAAGGAAGAAAATATTTATCAGGATGTAGAGGGGATTGAACACCACCTTAGTTGGAATGCCATCGATAGGATTGGAGACCTGGTTGAATTCTTTGAAGAATCTCCTGACCGTGTCGAAGATTTACGAAAGATACAAAAAAGAAATGAAGAAAATTCAAAATAAGCTGCCGCTGGCAGTTTTTAGTTTGTAGACAAAAGGGGTTAGGAATTAAAAAATTCCTAACCCCTTTTTGAAATTCCTTTTGAATTTTCCCCTAATATTCAGAGATTGGGGCTCTAAGAGCCCACTATGTTAGGCCATTTTTGGACCTTGCCCTGTCCAATTGAATTGGCCATCTTCTTTAAATTAATGGCAGCGAAAGGTAAGCATCGCCTGCATCGACAATTTTTCAAGTCCCCTTAAAGGAGTACGGCGCATACCATGCTTTTCTTTTGCATCTGCGATACACGCTCAATCTTTTCTTTACGCTTCGCATATATAGGTTTTACAACTTGATGATGTCGCAGATGATCTGCTTCTTCCACATATGTATGCCAGATATGCCGTGTCACCACTTTTTGACAGTCTTTGCTTTCTGTACACCGAGATAAAAATGAGCATGTTGCACAGATGTGTTTTGGGGATTTATACTCGCGATACCTCTTTATTTGTTGTTGACTACTTTGATAGCTCTCCCGAAGGGCAAAGGTAACAATCAAAGTATTCATCGTATACATAGTCCTGTTTGCGGAAGAATCCTTCTTTTGTGCTAGGACGTGTATAAGGTAAAGCCCGTATGATTTCTTTGTTAAATAGGTAGCTTGTAATCGCTGGTGTTTCTTTAAGAACGATTTTCTTTTCAAATTTCTTTTATCCGCACTGGCTTTCACATGTGTGGAATCCACGAAAACGTGTTCAGTAGTCATAAATGAAAGGCTGAATAGAATCATGTTTAGATAGAATCCTCATCACCTCAAGTTTTAATACTTCTATTTTAAAACAAAAACGACTCTAGGCAAAAGTGTTCTATCTAAAAGTTAAAACAAAGTTGATTGGA
>NZ_JVPL01000282.1:0-25990 GCF_001054655.1 Bacillus sp. 220_BSPC | reverse complement strand
ACGAGTAAATTACACAAACTTACGAGTAAAAGCACAATTCACGAGTAAATCACCGAAACTCACGAGTAAATCACTGAAATTCACGAGTAAATCACCGAAACTCACGAGTAAATCACTGAATTTCACCAGTAAATCGACGAATCTCACGAGTAAATCACTGAATTTCACGAGTATACTGCACAAACCATCAGTTAACTGAACAAACTATGGGTAAGAGCAAAAAACTACGTAAAAAAGGTGCCCCTGATTTCCGGGTACACCTTTTTCAACTTTATATCGAACAGCTGGCATCATTTTTTATGATGAGCAGCTTTCGTGCAACGTCCAGGCACTTTTCCATCTGAATGGATTCATCAATGCGAACTCGTAAATGGATTTTATTTTTTCCGCCAGTTCCTTCGGGTCATCTATATCCCGGATTGCTACGACCGTATCTGCAATTTCCGGCTCATATAGATCCCAACCTATCTTGAAAGGGTCCCATTCTTGTAAAACGGCAACCAACGCTAAATTCATTTGCTGTGTATCCATCTAATTTATCACCTGCTCAATATTTTCAAAGAACATGATATCATAGTATCATAACAACAGGCTTTTCGCGAAGACGACAAATTTTTATTCGGTGGTGGATATTTTGAACAAATCAATTTTTGAAGAACAAATCAGCAGGGAAAATTCAGGGTCTGCAAAATGGGATAAAAACTCCCTCACATCCTTATATGGGCGCGAGGATGTTCTGCCAATGTGGGTTGCCGATATGGACTTCCCATCTCCTAAGGGCATTCAAAAGGCATTGATGGAACGCTTGAATCATCCGATTTTCGGCTATACCGTCCCTTCTGAAACGGTCTTCACTGAAATTCAAAGCTGGCTTAAAGACCGTCACTCCTGGCAAATCGATAAGAAGTGGATTTCATTCAGCTCCGGCGTCGTTTCCGCAATCGGTACAACGATCCAGGCATTCACGAACCCGGGCGATAAAATACTGTTACAATCTCCCGTCTATACCCCATTTTTTGATATGATCAAAAATAATGACCGGGAAGTGGTCAATAGTCCCCTTATCATAGAAAAGGACCGCTTCGAGATTGATTTCAACGATTTTGAGGACAAGCTGAAAAGCGGAGTGAAACTATTCCTTTTTTGCAGTCCGCATAACCCTGGCGGACGCGTTTGGACAAAGGATGAACTCCTACGGATCGGGGAGCTATGTGAAAAATATGATGTAGTCATCGTCAGTGATGAGATACACGCTGACTTATTCCATACAACATCCAAGCATTATCCGATTGGCTCCCTTTCAGAAAAATTAGCGGATAGGACCGTTACATTGATGGCGCCAAGCAAAACATTCAATATTGCCGGCCTTCAGGCCTCATTCCTGATCACCAGTAATGAAAGATTGCAGAAGCAACTGCAAATGGCGCAAACGAAACTGGCCTTCCATGGTCTTAACATCTTTGCCTTAACAGCAATGGAAGCCGCGTATCGGGAGGGCTTGGAATGGCTTGAAGACATGATAGGCTACATTGAGGAGAATATAAAAGTGGCAGAGGAATTCATTGCAGCCGAAATCCCTTCACTGCATGTCATGCATCCGGAAGCCTCTTACCTTTTATGGATTGACTGCCGTGACCTTGGATTGAACGACAAGGAAATAAAGGATCGACTGATCCATCAAGGGAAGCTCGCATTGGAGCCTGGTTCTAAATACGGACCTGGCGGAGAAGGTTTCGTCCGAATGAATCTCGGTTGTTCACGCAGCGTCATGATGGATGGGCTAAACCGGTTGAAATTGGCTTTTTCTTAAATGAAAAAAGAACCAGGCTTAGAATCCTGGTTCTTCATTTTAATCTTTTTCTTCATCCACATAAGGATCATGCTCATATCGGGGCAAATCCCCAAACGGGGTTTGAATATTTTCTTCAAAAAGTTCTTCCTTCAATTCTTCATATTGGGAGTTTGGATAAACCGTTACCTCTTTCCCGTACATATCCACACCAACGAAATTTTCATAATTTTCGACATAGCCGACATTTTCTTCGGACTCGACATACATATCTTCGTAATCGTTTGGCGGATTTACGAAATCGGAAGGCGATTCAGATGTTCCATAACTGGCAACATCCTGCCAAGAATCTTCCGCATCGTAGGCAACCGATTCATGCCGGTCATCATAATCAAACCTCCCGAATGGGGGTCCGAGCACTTCCTCTTCCACCGGCCGATTGTCCGAAGTTTCCTGTGAGGGAGTATGCTCGACACAATAAGTCGTTGTAGGGATTGCTTTCAAACGTTCAAGAGGTATTTCCTTTGAACAAACCTCGCATTTGCCATACTCACCTGCCTCGATGGCAGAAAGTGCTCGTTCAATATCCCTTATTTCATCCCGATCATGCTCGGTAAGGGCCAAATCCTTTTCCCGTTCATATAGCTCGGTTCCTTCATCTCCGGGATGATTATCGTAACTCGATAACTCACCAGTCGAATCCTCCATGCTTCTTCTTAAATCGTGGTTGCCTGAATCACTTAATCGTTCTTCCAACTCTTGCTTCGTTTGCTGCAATTGCTGTTGAAATTCTTTTAGCTGCTGATTGGATAGCATGTGCAACATCCTTTCAAAATCGTTCTTCCCTCTAGTATTTCTCTCTTCCCGTCATTCCATAAAGGTACTTTTTACCTTAGGAATAAATTAATTCAGATAACAGAAGCTAACTTAGAAATATTAATTTTAAGGAGGGCTTCCATTTGTATTTCTATAAAGAAGACTTAATCAATATGATCGTTCCCGATAAGCCTGATCCAAATGCTGCAAAAGTGCTCCAGGAAACGCTTGGAGGGCAATTCGGTGAAATGCGGACGATGATGCAATATTCTTTCCAAAGCGCCAACTTCCGTGGCAAGGCAAAACAATATCGTGATTTAATTCGTGGAGTTTTCTTGGAGGAATTGAGCCACGTTGAACTTGTCCAATCTACCATCAATCAGCTGCTGAATGATGCTGGCGGGGATATGCCTGGAGATTCCGGTATCGATGACGCTCCATTGGATGAAGTCATCAAAGGCGGCGCAAACCCTCACCATTTCATCATCGGTGCGAAAGCATCCCTGCCCGTTGATGCTGGCGGCAATCCATGGAACGGATCATGGGTTTATGATCACGGTAATCTTGTGGCCAACCTTTTGAATAATGTCATGCTTGAATCTACGGGAGTCCTGCAAAAGTCCAGGATTTATGAAATGAGTTCCAATAAAACAATGCGCGAAACACTGGCATTTTTAATGGTTCGCGACAATGCCCACCAAAATGCATTTGCCAAGGCATTGGAAACGCTTGGGGTCGACTGGGGGAAAATCTTCCCTGTGCCTAATTATGATTTGAACAAATATCCTGAATGTCGCAAATATGTGGATTTAGGCTACCATAATGCCCAATTCAATTTCAGGATGGATCAAACACGGATCAGCCAGATTTTCCAAGGGGAGACACCGAGCCGAAATGGCGGAAACCTTGCTGTTACCGAGCCGCCAAAAGGATTCCCGGTCCCTGAAATGCCGGATATGCCAAATGAGCATAGCCCGGGATTGAGTGATTTGAATAATTAAAAAAGAAAGGCGGACACATCATTCTGTGTTCGCCTTCTTTTTTAATTATTGATATATTTCTCAAAAACAAAGCCAAAATCTTTCACATGGTACTTTTTCCGGCTGTCCATCAACCATTCGAAAGCGGCCGAATTAATTTCCTTGAAGCTTGCAGCCATTTGGCTTCCATCAGTTCGAACCTGGTTCAAAGTGGAAGAAGCAAGGTTTACGCTTTGCTGGGCATATTGAAGGGCAAATTCATTCTCATGGCAAATTTCCGATATTTTCACGAGTGATTTGAACAAGTCTTTTAATTCTTCAATGAATTTCTTATGGACATCAATGGAGAAAGTCTTTGCACCGATCGAAAATTTAATTTCTGCATCCAAATCCACTGTCCCTGCGGTTTCAAGCGTGGCATTGGAAATCGTATACTGGCTGTAGCTATATCTTGTAAGTGTTCGCTTTTTGCTAATCGCACTTGTGCCGTCCAAATGTATGAACGCTTGATTCGTGAAACAGTACTCATCGGTTTTCGATTTAATCAGGAAATAAATTTTTTCCCCATCTTCATGCATGATATAATCATCTGCATCCACCTTGTCATAATCTGCAGGACTAATCACACTTCCAATATCACTAAGACCAAGGGCATCAGCCGCCATTTTCTTAAACATAACCATTCCCCCTATCAATATCCAGGTGAATTTCACCTTATTATAAGCATTTCTCCAGTATGATCTCGTCTCGGATCGGAATTCCATCAAAACTGTAAAATGGTATTTCCGGCTTGATTTTCCGTGATTCTTCCACGGCATTTTTAACGATTTCCGAAATGACATAACCACGCTTTTGAAAAAACTTCAACGCCTGTAGATTATCGTTCGTTGTAATCGCTTTAATAGTATGGCACTTTTTTTCCTTAGCGATATTTTCCATCACATAAAGCAATGATGAGCCCACACCTTGATTCTCATGCTCACTGTTCAAAGAGATGATCTGACATACATGGTCGGATAATTTGTATGTTCCCAATCCCGTGATTTTTCCATTCTCGTCCATCACCCCAAAACCCTCAAGTTCCGCATAATGAAACAAGCCTCTTGAAAAAACGACTTGAGTCGTCTCCCAGTGCTGAATGAAAAAGTCCTTGACCGTATCTGCCGCAATCATTCTTTTAGCTACGATTTGCATAACCAATTACGCCCCCAAAGTTTCTATCTCTATGCTTATAGTATAAAATGCTTATGCTAAGAAGGGAACATTTAATTCTTTACGACCTTCTAACAAAACATAATACCATTCATATTCAGATAATCAATATCAAAAAACGGGGCTCGCGATGCAGGCATCCTTCCGGGATCAGGAAATGGTATCATCCTTTATACGCTGGTTCCTTCTGGTGACCTCATCTTCGAATTGCTTCGTTTTCAATTCTTCCTTCTTTGAATATCTTATAATCGCCCTCATCGTAAAAACGGCCGCCACTAAAAAAATGAAGCAAGTTATACCAGCCGAGATATATTCAGTCTTGTCTTCCGGAAAGTAAAGAAACAAACCTAGTAAAGCATGATTGAGAAAGTCCATCCGTTACATCCTTCCTGATAGGGAATTAAACTGCATTCTCTCATTATATCAATTACCAGAACAATCCACTAGTGGGCCTAATCCACTAAAACATAAAAAACGAGAGGCACTGAGCCCCTCGCTTATCTTTTATTTATAAAATGGTGATCCCTTTAATGACAACGTCCACTGCTGGCTTGTCTCCCGCAACTGTCTCTACGTTAGCAATCGTATCAACAACGTCCATGCCTTCGACCACTTGTCCAAAAACAGAGTGTTTATGATCCAGCCATGGTGTGCCTCCTTGTTCCATATAAGCACTGATGATTTCTTCCGGATAACCGGCTTGCTTCATTTGCTCACCCATCCTGCTGTCCACGTGCTGGGCTTGTACGACGAAGAATTGGCTGCCGTTTGTTCCCGGGCCTGCATTAGCCATGGAAAGAGCTCCGCGCAAATTGAATAATTGCATGGAGAACTCGTCCTCAAATGGAGCTCCCCAAATACTTTCTCCACCCATTCCAGTCCCTGTAGGATCTCCGCCTTGAAGCATGAAATCCTTGATGACACGGTGGAAGATGATTCCTTCGTAATAACCGTTTTCAGCATGTGTCAAGAAATTCTCCACTGTCTTTGGAGCCAGTTCAGGGAATAGTTTAATTTTAATATCGCCCATCGTCGTTTGCATGATGACCGCTTTTTCATTTTCCAAAACTTCACTTGTTAATTGCGGAAAGTTTGTCATTGTACATAACCTCTTTCTTTTTAAAATAAAATGGCATGAAACACCATTTTCCATCTTCATTTGTACACTTTACACGATTTTCATAAAAAAAGCATCTTTACGAAATTGAACAAATTCGCTGTAAAAAATCGTTGTTCTTATGTATCATGAAGGAAGTTAAAAGAAAGGTGGTAGGGAAATGTCAGAACAGGATTTTAAAATCGGCGATAAGGTTACCGCCATATATAAAACTGGAAAATACATCGGGGAAGTCACCGATATCAGACCTGCTGCATATCTTGTTAAAGTGTTGGCTGTTTTGAAGCACCCCATGCAAGGAGATCTTCATAACCCGAAGCAAACGGAAGTGTCCATGTTCCATCAGCGGCGTGCTCTTGCATTCCGGGAACAAACCAATGTACCAAAAAATATGGTAAGGACTTTCGATGAGGAGATTCCGGAGTATAAGGAATCCTTAAGAGAAGCTGTTGATAAAATGAAAGGCACTTTAAGCGAAGCCCAAACAGAGTGGAATGATAAAAGCTTACAGTTGCTTGAAGATCTAGCGGCGGATTATTTCAAATAAAGCTTAAAAGCCAAATCAGTAGTATATGATTTGGCTTTTATAACGCTAAATGATTCAATACCTTTGATAAATCAATGCGGTCGCCAATTGTCGTCGGTTCATGATTTTTCATATAACTTTTATCTTTCTCCACTAACTTAAAGATATTATATGTCGTAATCGCATCATCGAGCGCCCTATGATGCTTGCCTGTCCCTTCTTTGCCATAGGCCTGTACAGCTTTCCAAAGTCCGGTTTGATTTTGATCCCCGAAAAAGCGTTTATACTCCAGGCATAGATCATTTTCCTTACCTGAAAAAGGGAAATCCAATCCTGCCTTCTGACAATTCTGGCGAAGCACCTTCATGTCCATATTTCCCCAAGTAACAATCGTCGTCGGGTGCTGTTCATCTATTTTCTTCAATAACGCAACCAGCTCTTCAAATGAAATCCCCCGGTCCACCTGATCCTGGGTAATGTTCAAGAACTTCTTGCATCTTCCCGTTAAAACTGGAAATTTCAATGGGTTAACAAAAGATGAGAATTGTTCCTCAATGGTCTCATTAATGACGGTGACTAAACCAACCTCAATGATTTCCGGATAAAACCCCGTTGGATTGGCTTTTCCTTCCGGCATCGTAAATTCAAAATCTATGAATACATATTGCTGTTGTTCCTCCATTTTTATGACCCCCTTCATATTCCTGACATCAACATATAAACAAACATGGTTTTTTCTCACGAGATTATTATAACAGAAGATTTAGAAAGTTATTTCTTTGCCATTCGGATACCGCGCTCGCCGTCATACCTAATTTACCCAAAACTCTTTATTGTCTACCTCTTTTGGATTATGATGGATGAATGAGCCAAAAGTACCATTTTTTCATTCCTTCATTCCAAGGACATACTAAAAATATATTAGTTAGGAAGTTGAACTATGCGCACGTATCTTGGCTATATCACGATTTCCCTCTTAGTTCCCGTATTGATCCTTTTCATTTTCCTTTCCCATCAGGAGTGGTCCTTAGCGCAATCTCCCTATCATGTACTCGACGAGCGGATTCCTGTTGAATCGATAGAACTGGCTCAGAATAGTTACATGAAGGCCGCAAATGGAAAGGTCATCAGTGAAATTTCCACTGGTGAGAAACGGACTTACTTAAAACTTGAAGACATCCCCCTTTTCCTGGAAAATCTGTTCATCGTTACAGAGGACCAGAAATTTTATGATCATGCAGGAATCGACCTATCCGGCATAAGCAGGGCGCTTCTTATCAATTCACAAAATAAAACAATCGAACAAGGCGGCAGTACCATTACCCAGCAACTGGCCAGGAATGTTTATCTATCACATGATAGGACATATAACCGAAAACTCAGCGAACTCATTTATGCCTATCAGATAGAGCGAAAAAAATCAAAACCGGAAATCATGGAGCTGTATTTGAATGCCATCTATTTCAGTAATGGAGCTTATGGAATCGAAGCTGCTTCCCAATATTATTTCAGTAAACCGACTGAAGAGTTAACCAAGGCGGAACTTGCCTTCCTTGCCGCAATCCCTAATAATCCGGAATACTATAATCCCCTTGAACATTTCGATGCGACGAAAAAGCGTCAGGAGAGAATGCTGGAACAAATGGTTGCCAATGGTGCTTTAGAACAGGCCGAGTACGAAAAGCTTATCAAAAGTACGATTAAATTAGACTTGTCCACCCCGGTCGACTTACATCCCGATTACGTGACATATGTTCATCAGGAATTGAAAAACCTGGTGGCATCCTCCGAGGGTCTCGACAAATCTCTGCAAAGCACAGATGTCGCTATACTTAAGAACGCGGAAGCCGAGTTGGATAAAAAGGTCAAAAAGCTTTTGAATTCCGGTGTAACCATCCATACCGCACTCGATACTAAACTGCAAACACAATCAAAGACTGCTGTACAATCAAAAATCGGTGTCAATGATATCGAGGGAGCTTTAGTGGTTATACAGCATCATACGCACGAGCTTGTCTCTTTGATTGGGGGAAAAGATTATAAAAAAAATTCTTTCAACCGTGCATACCAAAGCTATAGGCAGCCAGGGTCAGCGATTAAGCCGCTTCTCGATTATGCTCCCTATTTAGAAGAAACGGATGCTGACATCAATCAGCTCGTAAGCGGAGCAAGCTATTGCAGCAATAGCTATTGTCCAAAGAATTATAGCGGCGACAGCTATGGGATGGTCAAACTTAGAACTGCCTTCGCTCAGTCCTATAACACACCCGCCATAAGATTCTTTGAAAAGACGGGGATGGAAACGAGTTTCAAGTACCTGGATGCTTTCGACTTTAAAAAGGTGAGCAAAAAAGACCACCATACGAGTTCGGCAATAGGCGGATTCGAATATGGCATGAGTCCCCTTGAACTCACAAATGCCTATACTTCCTTCCATGACGGAAACTATCAGCCAGCGCGTGCCATTACAAAAGTCACCGACCAAGAAGGTAAAGTCCTTTATAAATGGAAAGACCGCTCCAAGGAGATATGGAACAAACGCACCGTAGCCAAGATGCGGCAACTGCTCCATGAAACAACCCTATCCGGAACAGCACGCAAAGCCTACTTTCCTACAGATTATGTCGGCGGTAAAACCGGTACGACCAATGATGTCAAAGACATGTGGTTTGTCGGTCTGACAGCAAACTATACAACAGGGGTTTGGATTGGAAGGGACAAGCCATCCAATCTACAATCCATTTATTCACATTCACCCCATCTATTGATTTGGAAAGATATCAGCCAGACTGCCGAGTGAAAAAAGAAGGTGCCGCAATGGCACCTTCTTAGTTTGTCAATAAAATGAGGTTCGGAATGATCTCAATCCCTGACACGATTTGATCATGGAATTATTACCATGATTTTAAAACAAGACATGGTCTACTCCATGATTTGTTTTACAGGGGATGAAACCTCAATAGATTGAAAAAATTCGCGACACTCCTGGCGAATAACCAGCTAGCCAAGACAATGCTAGCCGCTTGCTTTGATATTATCGAGTTTGTCTACAGTCTGATGGCACCTTCCTGTTGTCGACAAAAGAAGTTCCATCTAAATGTTAAAACAAAGTTGATTGGAGCGGGTGTTCGAGACTCCTGCGGGAAAAGCGCGTCAAAGGAAGACCCCGCAGGCGCTGGCGCCGAGGGCGGACCGCCCGCGGAAAGCGAGTGCCTGGAGTGGAAATCAACCTTCTTACATTTCCTCAAAAAAACTGTAGGCAACTCATTATTGTCTACATTCTGTAAGGTGCCGCAATGGCACCTTCTTTTTCGCTATATGGGAAGACTTGCAATGACGCTGTTATAGAGCTTCAATCCCGCATAAGCGACTATTGAAATCAGTGCCGTCCAAACGAAGATTGGAAAGAAGACCAATCCCACTAGCCTCGACAAATTCAGGCTCGGGCTCAACTTATTGACAAAATAAATTAAAGCCACGACATTCGTCGCGATAAAGATCGACCCAAGCCCGAAGATGAATTGAACGCTGAACAATGAACAGGCACCGCCAATCACATAAATGACAGACCCCTTTCTTACACTGTTCAGGGCTTTACCCTCCGAATCCTTGGAAAAGAATAATAAAGACAGCTCCAATATCGTATCGGAGATCAGCTTCAATGCAGCAAAAACCATGAAGAATAAAAGGAGCAATACGATCAGCAGCGCCAGCTTGATGCCGGCTTCAGAAAAGAATTCCAGCATCCCTTGGTAGATTCCCAAATTCCCAAATAACTTGAGCATTTGCATTTCCCCATAAATGGCAAAGGAGAGGCTGAATAATAGGATTGAAATGATTGGTAAATAGCTAAATAAATACGTGTTTTTCATGATTTCTCCATCCATGTGTCTTTTATCCTATATTATGCAAGATAATCCACGATTTCACAATGGATACTCTACTCATTCACCGTTGAAAAACTTTTTTAATAAATTTTTCAGGACGGTTCCCCCTCCTTTTCTACCTATATATAAAACATCATTCAAGTTGGCCTTCACCGTTTTTAAAGCCATGCAAACCCACATAAATTGCGTTATACTTTTAAGCGAGGCAAGCATTCGATAAAAAAATACATATTCAACGAAGATTTCCTAACGTCTAGGATTGCGTGAAAAAAGCATAATAAGACGACTGACTTCGTTTTTAAAAAAAGGGGGGAGTTTATGTCTTTACTTCATTGGGCGGTATTATCACCGTTTCTATTAGCACTTATTGTACCGATATTGTACAAACTATTTCGACAAATCCACACAGGATGGTTTGTATTGATTTTACCGATTCTCCTTTTCACCTATTTTTCAAGGTTCATTTCCTTGACCAAACAAGGGGATATCGTCATGGAAAGCGCAACATGGATTCCTTCTCTCGGAATAGATGTTGATTTCTATGTCGATGGACTAGGGCTTTTATTTGCCTTACTCATTACAGGTATTGGTTCACTCGTCGTTCTTTATTCAATTTTCTATTTATCGAAGGAGAAAGAAAAGCTGAACCAATTTTACGTCTTCCTTTTGCTTTTCATGGGGGCGATGCTTGGTGTCGTCCTTTCCGATAATCTAATAGTCCTTTATTCGTTTTGGGAATTCACGAGTTTATCATCTTTTCTATTGATAGGATATTGGAATGAGAGGGAGCGTTCACGTTATGGGGCGCAGAAATCGCTGCTGATCACTGTGCTTGGAGGCTTAAGCATGCTTGGGGGCATCATTCTCCTTTCCATTATGGGGAACACATTCAGCATACGTGAATTGATTGCCCAAAGCGGGGAACTTATGGACCACTCGCTCTTCGTTCCTGCACTTTTGCTTGTGCTGCTTGGCGCGTTCACTAAATCCGCACAGTTCCCGTTCCATATCTGGCTTCCTGACGCGATGGAAGCCCCTACTCCGGTCAGTGCTTACCTTCATTCCGCCACAATGGTCAAGGCTGGCATTTATTTGGTTGCCCGATTAAGCCCTGTTTTTGCAGAATCAGGATTATGGTTCTGGCTCGTTTCGATCGCCGGATTGATCACCCTGTTCTGGGGCTCATTCTCTGCAATCAAGCAGACTGATTTGAAGGGGATTCTCGCTTTTTCCACCATCAGTCAGCTCGGATTGATCATGTCGCTTTTGGGACTTGGTGCTGCGGCACTCCACTATGAAACGTTGGGGGAAAATATATACTTGGCAGCCACGGTTGCAGCAGTATTCCACTTGATTAATCATGCGACCTTTAAAGGGAGCCTTTTCATGGTTGCAGGCATCATTGATCATGAAACCGGTACGCGTGATATCAGAAAGCTTGGCGGATTGATGCAGTTGATGCCGATCACTTTCACCGTCGCTGTGATAGGTGCTTTTTCAATGGCTGGACTTCCGCCCTTCAATGGTTTTTTGAGCAAGGAAATGTTCCTGGCCAGCATGGTGAATGTATTGGAATTGAATATCTTCAATATGGAGACATGGGGGGTCCTGTTCCCTGTGGTTGCATGGGTAGCCAGTGTATTCACTTTTATTTACAGCATGATTGTCGTGCTCAAACCCTTTACTGGCAAACTTCAGTTACAACTTTTGGAAAAGAAGCCCCACGAGGCACCGGTCGGGATGCTGATATCCCCGATCATCCTTGCTTCGTTGGTCATCGTTTTCGGTATTTTTCCAAACTTGCTGTCTTCATCCATCATTAAACCTGCGGTAGCCGGCATACAGCCAAGCTTGGCTGGACCGGATTTCCAAGTCCATATCGCCTTCTGGCATGGATTCAAACCTGAAGTATGGATGACCATCGGCATCATAGCTTTTGGAATTCTATTATATAAAACGCTTCCGAAGTGGCAGAAAGTCACTCAGTGGATTCCTGAACGCATCTCCCTGAATGCTTTGTATGATAACGGGGTAAGAGGGCTCGAACGTTCAGCTTCCTTCGTCATGAAAGTGTTAATGACAGGTTCGATTCGGACATATCTGCTTTCAATCTTCCTTTTCTTCATTCTTTCCTTGGGCTTTACGCTCTATTGGAAGGATGCATTTAAATTGGATGCAGGGGATTTTGCCCCGATCGGCATATATGAATTGGTATTAGCCGGAATCATCGTGATTGGCTCGGTCGCCATTCTGTTTGCAAGATCCCGTTTAACTTCCATTATCATCTTAGGAGCCGTCGGTTATACGATTTCCCTATTTTTCGTTTTGCTGCGGGCACCGGATTTAGCCTTGACTCAACTAGTCATCGAAACGATTTCGGTATCGCTGTTTTTGCTCTGTTTCTTCCACCTTCCGTTAATGGCAAGCAGAAAGGAAGAACGGATGACGTTCAAGTTGAATAATGCCATGATATCCATTGGTGTAGGAGTCATCGTCACATTGATTGCCTTATCGGCACATAGCAATAAACTATTTGATTCCATATCCAGTTACTATCTTGAAAATGCTTATAAGGAAGCAGGCGGGAAAAACGTCGTAAATGTCATTCTCGTTGACTTCCGCGGACTTGATACGATGTTTGAAATCACTGTCCTTTCCATCGCTGCGCTCGGAATATTCGCGATGATCAAATTGCGTTTGACAGGGGGGAAAGATAAATCATGAAGCAAAATGACCTGATTCTCCAAACGGTTACGAAAGTCGCCGCCTTTGTTATCTTGCTGTTTGCAGTGGCCATCTTTTTAGGCGGGCATTATTCGCCAGGCGGCGGGTTTGTCGGCGGTTTAATGACTTCAGCCGCCATAGTCCTGCTGTTGCTCGCTTTCGACATTAAAACCGTCACCGGCATTTTGCCGATTGACTATAAGTTAATGATCGGTTCAGGCCTGTTCATATCAAGCCTGACCGTGGCCGGTGGGCTGGTGTTCGGGGTGCCCCTCATGACACATGTTTATCAATATGTTGATTTACCGCTTCTTGGGCACATCTCGCTTCATACCGCGGTACTTTTTGATCTGGGTGTTTATCTTGTGGTTGTTGGTGTAACGATGACCATTATTCAAACGATAGGGGAGAGTGAATAATGGAACTTTTAATGGCATTTGTCATTGGAATACTATTTATGTGTGCGACCTATTTAATGCTTTCCAAAAGCATTTTAAGAATCATAATCGGTACTGGGCTGCTCAGTCACGGCGCCCACCTTTTGATTTTGACGATGGGCGGTTTGAAAGGCGGTTCCGTCCCATTGCTGAGTGATGAAGCTGCATCCTATGTCGATCCGCTTCCGCAAGCGCTTATCTTGACGGCGATCGTCATCAGTTTTGGAGTCACATCATTTCTGCTGGTACTTGCTTATCGGACCTACCAGGAACTCGGTACGGATGACATGGAAGAAATGAGAGGTACGGAAACGAATGAATAATCTTACTTTCATGCCTGTTTTATGGCCGCTTTTCACAGGCATCCTGCTCATTTTCTTTGCAAAAAAAATCAAGCTGCAAAGAGGGATATCGCTTTTTTCCTCTTTTATCGGAATTGTAATTTCCCTTTATCTAGTGTTTACGGTCCGTACTCAAGGGATCTTGACTTTAGGCGTCGGTAGCTGGGATGCGCCATTCGGGATCGTGATCGTCGCAGATATGCTTTCTTCGCTGCTCGTACTGACCACGAATATCATTGGATTGGCCATACTGCTTTATTCGTTTTACTCCATAGGGGAAGAACGGGAAAGACATTATTACTATCCTGTATTCCAATTTTTACTGATCGGGGTAAACGGTGCCTTCCTAACGGGGGATCTTTTCAATCTATTCGTATTCTTCGAAGTCATGCTGATGGCTTCCTACGTGCTGCTTGTACTGGGAGGTACGAAAATCCAGCTGAGGGAATCATTAAAGTATATCATCGTCAATGTACTATCCTCTTCCTTTTTCGTCATCATGGTGGCGTATCTTTATTCAGTCGTAGGAACATTGAACATGGCGGACATCAGCCAAAGGATAACGGAAGTCAACCAGCCCGGAATCATCTCGGTGATAGCGATTGGCTTTCTGATCGTCTTCGGTTTGAAGGGAGCCATTTTCCCGCTTTTCCAATGGCTGCCTGGGTCTTATTACGCTCCGCCCATTCCAGTGATGGCTCTATTCGGGGCATTGCTGACAAAGGTCGGGATCTATTCCATTTTCCGGACCTATACACTGCTGTTTTATCATGACCAGGATTTCACCCATACATTCCTTGCGATACTTGCAATCTTGACCATCATCATCGGTGTCATTGGTGCTATAGCTTATTGGGATGTAAAAAAAATCATCATTTACAATATCATCATCGCCGTCGGGGTTATTCTATTCGGCATCTCCGTCATGAATGAACAGGCCTTATCGGGTTCCATTCTATATATCATTCATGACATGCTGATCAAGGCTGCACTCTTCCTGCTGGTTGGCATCATGATCAAAATCAGCGGATCGGATGATTTACGGGACATGGGCGGTTTGATCAAGCAATACCCTGCCGTTGCATGGACCTTCTTCATAGCGGCCATATCTTTGGCTGGAATCCCGCCGTTCAGCGGTTTTGCCGGCAAGCTCCTTATTCTTCAGGGAGCTGCAGAAAAAGGGGCATACTTGGGAATGGCCGTTGTCTTAATATCAAGCTTGATGGTCCTGTATTCCGTCATGAAAATATTCATGCATGGCTTTTGGGGAACTCCAAAAGCTGATCATGCCTTAACTAATGGAAAGGTTAATAAAATGTTGGTTCCAGCAGTCCTCCTCGTCATCATTTCCGTTTTATTCGGAATAGGGACAGAATCGGTTTACCCATACATTACACAAGCTGTAGATTCATTAATGAATCCCGAAATCTATAACAAAGCGGTTTTAAAGGAGTAGTGCCTGATGTCATTCCAAATTTTACTGAATGTGTTCCTTGCGTTTATCTGGATGTTTTTAAAAAATGAGTTTAACGGGAGCACTTTTATCATCGGATATATATTGGGGCTCGGCATCATGTTCGTCTTCCGTCATTTTTTCAATGATCGTTTTTACTTGAAAAGGGTGAATGCCGTCGTTCTATTGCTGCTCATATTCGCAAGGGAACTCATACTTTCCAACATTAGCGTCCTTAAGGCCGTGCTTAAACCGAGCCTGGATATGAGGCCTGGCATATTCGCATTTGAAACCGTGCTGACCAAGGATTGGGAAATTACGATACTATCGAATTTAATTACACTTACACCAGGAACATTAGTCGTTGAGGTATCGGAAGATAATCGGATTCTTTATATCCACGCGATGGATATTGCCGACAAGGAAGAGGCTGTTGACAGCATTAAAAATACATTTGAAAAAGCGATTATGGAGGTGGGCAATTAATGTTCGATCTAATGCTTAAAATTGCGTTGCTCGGTGTTTCGCTTTCCATGATTGGATTCTTATACCGTTTAATCAAAGGGCCTTCCGTGCCGGATCGGGTCATCGCACTCGATGCAATGGGAATAAATCTTATCGCAATCGTTGCACTTGCCTCCATTGTCATGGATACAAGTGCATATCTGGAAGCCATTCTTCTGCTCGGAATCCTATCTTTCATCGGTACGGTCGCTTTCGCCAATTTCCTTGAGAAAGGGGAGATAATCGAAGATGACCGCAATCGTTGAAATCCTATCGGCCCTATTCCTATTAATGGGAGTCTTTCTCTTTTTAGTCTCGGCTTTCGGCATCATCCGGCTGCCCGACGTCTATACAAGAAATCACGCTGCCTCAAAAAGCTCGACACTTGGAATCATGTTCATCCTGATCGGCACCTTGTTATATTTTTATTATAAACATAGCCATTTCGATTTCCGGGTCGTGCTCGCGATCATCTTCATCTTCATGACCAGTCCTGTTGCCGGACATTTAATCATGCGCTCGGCTTATCATACTGGCGTAAAAATGTGGGATCGGAGTGTCCAGGATGATTTAAAGAAAACCCGGTGATCCCTGCCATCGCAAAAGAGCTGCCCTGATTACAGGAGCAGCTCTTTTCTGTTTCAATCTTTTAAAAATACTTGGTCGCCCACTCTGATTTCACCTGTTTGCATGACCGAGGCATATACGCCAAAATGATTTTCCCTTTCCTTGACGACAGTTTTCAGCAGTGATGGATCTCTATGTGAATCGCTTGGATCGACAGTTATGATCATACAGCGCTCACAATGCCTTTTGATCTCCAATTCCACTTCATTTCCGATTAGAATCCTTTTTCCGAACCATTGCTCTTCTAAAAAGGGGGTTTTATTCACTAAGGATATAATCAAATTTTGCCTGAATCTCCTGCCATCCAGTTCTTTTCCCCAAAGCTTAGTCAATTCGCCAATCGAGGCATCACTGACAAGCAGGATGTTTTCTTCTTCAATCGCACCTAACGGAATATGTGCAGGATGATAAACAACTGGTTCTGCCTCCTGTTTCAACAACCGTTCCATTTCCTCCTGAAAGGCTCCCTCTCCCCATGTCAAAACGTTTCCTGAAGGTGTCTTCACTTGGATTTCCGGATATTGGTCAAGTGCTTCCTCGCCAGAAAAAGCAGCTTGATAACGGACCATTTCCGGGACCTGGGTTATCGTCAGGAACTTCCCATTTTTGCCTTTAAAGGCATGGCTGCGATCTCCATATAGTCCATAATCCATCACCTTCGTTTTCTGTACCTGTTCACCAGTGAATGATTTTACAGGATGACGGGTGATTTCTTGTATATGACCCACCAGCATAAAAAAAACCTCTTTTCATACAATAGTCTACTGCGATATTATACGTAAACCGGATAATGTAGAATCATTGCGCCAATTTACGTTGTTCTTTTGATTCACTTTGACTTCGGTAAGTCGATAACGGCCAATGTACAGCGTGAAATGCAGATAAGATGATCCTCTTCATCACGGATCTTCACGTCCCACACCATCGTCGTCTTCCCGCGATGGATGATGTTCCCCTCTGCGGTAACAACACCTGAACGGACGCCTCTAACATGATTGGCATTGATTTCAAGGCCGACGACAGCTTGTTTTGTACTATCTACCAGCATCATCCCTCCAAAGCTTGCAACGGATTCCGCAAGCGCAACGGACGCTCCACCATGCAATAAACCATACGGCTGCCTAGTACGTTCATCCACAGGCATCGTCGCAATGACTTTCCCCTCGCCGACTTCTTTCATTTCAATCCCCAGCGTGCCTATCAATGACTTTTCAATATTTCTCTCCATCCCATTACCCCCGACTCTCTTGTTTTTTTAACAAAAAATGAACCGTTATTCATATTAGTATACAAAAAAAGGATGACCCAAGTCTATCAAGTCATCCGTCAATCATGTAAATGTATTATTTGGAGAGGATTTCTTTTAATTCAAACCAGCTTGTCAGTCTAGGAATATCCAATTCCCTGTTATAGGAGTTATCCATTGCATACACTTTCGTTGGAATATCCAATAACGTTTCCAGCACCGCCGGTTTATCATCAAAATAATAATCCAATTCCAATTTGCGGATCGTATCAATTTTTTCATGATCCTTCATCCCGCAGTAAAAATGGTCATCCTTAACCGGAAAGCCGTTTTCGATCAGCCATTTTTTCGTCCGTTCACCATGTTCCGCTTTTCTGGCGGTGATGTAATAGATTTCATGGCCATCGCGTTCAAGCTCCTGCAGCGTTTCCACTGCGCCCTCGAAGGCTGGACAGGATGAATAATACACTTCATCGGCCAGGCTGTTCCACATCTTGCCCCCAGCCTCTTTATCAAGTCCGAAAGCTTCATGGATCTCCAACGTCTTTAAAGCCCTGAATTTCGTTAACTCTATGTTCGTATTAAGCTTTTCATTATAAAGATGGAACGCGAACTCCCTCAAGTTAATAAGGGTATCGTCAATATCAAAACCGAATTTCATATCCTTCACTCCTATTCAAACATAAGCGGCGGCAAACTTTGATGCGAAGGACATCTCCTTGTCCACCTGAACGGCCTGTAATCTTTCAATCTCGGCTTTTCTTTTTGGCTCAGCCATTTTAAGTCCAAGGAAGCCAGTATCCCCCTGCAGGATGCATCCAGAAATAAGCTCGGCCAATATATCAGCATCCTTCATGGCACAATTGAGTCCGAACGCACCTGTAGGCGTCATCGTATGGGCTGCATCACCTAATAAAGCAACGCCATCCTTTGTCCACGTTTCACAATAGCTGCTGTAAACATCCAATAAAATGAAGTCCTGCCAAGAGCGGATATTTTCACACACAACCTTTTTTAATTCAGGAAAGGCAAGAAGCAAATCTTCAATGAACGGTTCAAAATGCTGTTTTCGCAAATGGGGAAATGAACCATGCTCTATATTCCAGCCAATTTGGATGAAACCTCCGGCCTGGGTGAAGAGGGCAACCTGGGAGCCATTGACCAATGCCATCTTGATCGAAGGCCTCCACCCCTCCGGAGCAGGAATTTTTGCCCACAGTAAATCATAGCCATGATCTTTAATCTCGACTGGTATTCCCGCTTTTTTTCGAACGATGGAAAACCTGCCGTCCGCTCCGATTATCAATGGACTTTGCACTTCAAGATCATTCCCGCCATTACGGGCCTTGACACCCGTAAAACGGCCCATTTCATTCTGCATCAAGCCGGTAACCCTTGTATTCATCATCAATTGAAAGGAATCCAGCTTTTCGGCCTCATTCAATATGGCTGTAAGCAGATGGTTTTGAGGGACATGTATCCCAACATGATCGACAGGCCATTCTGGGAAAATGGTTTTGAATATTTGGCCGTCATGCCAATATTCAATTTGTTCCATCCTAAGCAAGCCAAGTTTTTCCACACTATTGAATAAACCGTGCTTTTTAAGAATGCCCTCTCCTTCATCGTTCAAGAACTCGCCCCTGAACTCCCTTGAAAATTCAGGATGCCTTTCAAGCAATACGACTGAAATGTCCTGCTTGGCCAATAGGTAAGCCAGCAGGGCACCTCCAGGACCTGAACCGACTATGCATACATCTGATTTAACCTTCATGCCTCTTCACCTGTTGTCTATTTTTATTTAGGATAAGCCGTGATGCGTAAGTCCTCACCAAACGTTTCCACGCCAGAGAAGGAAACATCCATCGCTTCATCCATCGTATCCACATTCATGCCAGTATACGGTGTTAGTGAGTTTCTACCGCCCAATAGTTTAGGGGCTATATAAATCAAGTATTTATCGATGAGCCCTTCCCTAAGGAATGAGGCATTCACTTCGCTTCCGCCTTCCAGCAAGACATCCGTAATCCCCTTTTTATACAGCTCTTCCATTAATGCCTTTAGATTCAGTCCAGTCTCGTTTTTGGGGACGAAAATGAATTCAATCCCTTTTTCACGTAAAAGGTCCATTTTATCCGCAGGTGCATTTTCCTGCGTTACGATCAAGGTCTTCGCATCTGATACTTGTACAACTTTGGCATCCAATGGAACCCGTAATTCACTGTCTAAAATGATCCGGATCGGATTTTTCCCTCCGCCCTCCGGAAGTCTGGTCGTCAGTGATGGATCATCGGCCAACACAGTCCCGATACCAACTAGGATGGCATCCACCTCATCACGAAGCAAATGAACGGAATGACGTGAGTCTTCTCCTGTTATCCACTTTGAATGGCCTGTGTGGGTTGCAAGTTTTCCATCGAGTGTCATCGCATACTTCGATATGACAAATGGACGATCCGTCAGCATATTGTGAATGAAACGCTCATTCAGCCTTTGAGCTTCCTTTTCCAGGACGCCGACTTCGACTTCAATGCCTGCATCCTTTATGATAGATATCCCTCTGCCGGCCACTTCCGGATTCGGATCTTGAGTCGCAACCACCACTCGCCGGACACCTGATTCTCTCACCAAATTTGCACAAGGAGGCGTCTTTCCATAATGGGAACAAGGCTCAAGAGTCACATAAAGCGTTGCACCTTCTGCATACTCACCCGCCATTTTGAAAGCATGTACTTCCGCATGCGGTTCACCCGCTTTACGGTGAATCCCTGTCCCGGCTATCACACCGTCTTTCACTATGACTGCCCCGACCACTGGATTTGGATTCGTCTTTCCTTTAGCACTGGCTGCCAAATCCAGTGCCAGCTTCATGTAATATTGATCATCATTCATTCTATAGCTCTCCTTATACAATCAAAGTTGGCTTCTTTTTGGGAATATGTCCAGACTTCTTAACCTTTGTATCGAGATAGAAACTATTATCCTCCGTCAAACCGCCCCAAAGCGGAATATGGTCCTTTGCCGCAAGTCCATGCTTCATGAGGGCATCCAGCTTTTTGGGGTTGTTCGTGATTAAAGTCACCGGATCCTTACGCAGTTCCCTCAATACGCGAATGGCTCCCTCGTAAGATCGCGTATCGTCTTCGAATCCTAAAGCCTCATTCGCCTCGACCGTGTCATAACCTTCCTGCTGAAGCAAATAGGCAAGGGATTTGGAAAACAGGCCAATCCCTCTTCCTTCATGGTCCGCAAGGTAAAAAATGGCCCCGCACCCATGCTCGGCTATCATCTTCATCGATTGGTGGAGCTGGTAGCCGCAATCACAGCGTTTACTGCCGAAGATATCACCTGTGTGGCAGATGCTATGCATCCGGACAAGTGCATCCTCCGACTTTTTAAAATCACCATAAACCAATACGGAGGATTGCTGTCCAAAAGCGAGGTTCGCTTCCGAAAGCGAATCAAGCACCGTATCCTTGTCATTATCCGCGCCTTCAAGCTGAAGCCATGTATACCATTGGAAAACCGTTGAGAAATCTCCCTGTTCAACCGGCAGGTTCACAGGTCCCACAAGGCATATATCAGCTTTACCGGGGGTTTTGATGATATTCATTTTATCTATTAAAAGGTCTTTTGTTTCCTGGGTTATTTTCATGTTAACATCACCTATTTTATAATAATTTATAGTGTGTCTTCTCCTTACTTTAGGTAAGTAAGTATATTACTATACACTATACCTGTCAATGAAGCAGTTTACAAATAATAGTGTGTCTTTGATCATAATTTTCAAGAAGTTTTTTTGCAGAAAAAGGTCATTCACAAACCACTATCATATCGGCTGGCCTTTATACATATTTTAACGTATAACGAAAACCTGTCTATAGACAGACCTAAGGAAAGGAAGGAAACCTTTTGGAGGATTTCCCTTATTTTTTATATGATCCTATCTTATTTCCGCCTCACGCCAGGAATCGGCCATTGCGTCCCTACTCGGCACCCAATCCAGATCTGCTAGTCAAATCGGCAAAGACCTCGCAATCTTTGATGCTTGATGTTAAAAAAGTCATGGATACCATAGCCACATCCAAGCCTTTCTCGAACCGGTTGATGACTGCTGCCCAAGCATCGCAAAAAAATGTCGTGATCGATATGATCCGAAAGATAGGAATTAAGAACGAACCTGATATTACGTATAACCCCGATGGGATCCGTTTTGATTTCTATCCTAAAGAAGGGGAAGAAAATTGCCATATCATCGTCAGCTTGAAATGGAGGGATGCATAACGACCATCCAACACCTTTTTGGTAAAAAAACCGAAGCCTATTTTCGGCTTCGGATATTTAGGTTCATCTAGTCTTCGTTTCAAAGGTTTCAACCAATAGTGCAAGCGTGCGTGCCATGACACCGGTAGCCCCCGATGTGCACAATTCGGAGTTGCTCGAGGTTGTGGAAGTTCCGGCAATATCCAGATGGACCCACGGAGTGTCTTCGGCAAATTCACCGATGAAGGCGCCGCCCATGATCGCATGTCCCGCCCCTCCAGGTGAATTATTCAAATCCGCCATTTTACTATTGCGTACCCGCTCTTTATCCTTTTCCGTAATCGGCAATCTCCAAATGGGCTCCCCTGCCTCCTCTGAGGCTTTGACCACTTGTTCATAGAACTCCGTGTCATTTGTCATTGCACCCGTCATATCCATGCCTAGCGCCGTTATGACACCACCCGTTAATGTGGCAACGTCAATAAGATAGTCAGCACCATGATGTTTAGCGTAAGTCATGGCATCCGCCAAAACCAGACGGCCTTCCGCATCCGTGTTCAATACCTCTATCGTCTTGCCGCTCATGGCAGTGATCACGTCATCGGGCTTGAATGCATCGCCGCTGATCATGTTATCGGTGGAAGGAATGACCGCCACGACATTTTGGTCGGGTCCCAATTCGCCGATGATTTCCATTGCACCTAAAACGGCTGCCGCACCGCCCATATCCGTCTTCATTCCAACGATACCAGCCTTCGTTTTCAATGAGTATCCACCCGTATCGAATGTGATCCCTTTACCGACCAACCCGATAACATCCTTCCATTCATCCTTACCTTGATACTTCAGGACGATCATTTTCGGAGGCTCGACCGAACCTTTATTGACAGCAAGGAGTGCGCCCATTCCCAACTTGAGCATGTCTTCCTTCTCGAGGATCTCCACTTCAAAACCATAACGTTCGCCCAAGGCAGATGAATAATTCGCCAAATCCGTGGAAGTCAGCAAATTGCCTGGTGTATTGACCAAAGTTCTCGCTGAGTTCGTCGCCCTTCCGAAAATCCTCCCTACATGAAGCGCGGCACCGACCTCTTCTTGATCAAATTCACTGTAAACCGTAATCGATTCAAGGCTTTTTTCGACCTGGTTCGATTTTTGCTTGTATCCGTCAAACTTATAGGAAGCAAGTTCAAAAGCCTCGGAACAAGCGTGCGCTGCGTCCAATGCATCCAGATTTTCAGTCGTGAATGTATCCAACGCGATCGAAAGTGTCGTAATCTTGGATTCATTAATCGTCTTACGCGCTTTTCCCAACGCTTCGCGGAGCGTTTCAAAAGATAGCTCCTTTTCCTTGCCCAATCCTACAAAAATCAATCTCTTTACGCTTAATTTACCTAATGTATGTATTTTGACCACTGATTTTTTCTTGGAAGAGATTTCCCCGGCTTTCACTAACTCTGTCAGCTGGCCATCCAATCGTTCATCCGCTTCTTTTCCTATCCCTGTAAACTTTACGGGTCTGTCAAATACGCCTAGAATCAGGCATTCATCAATCAAATCTATATTTAAGGAATTTTTTACTGTGAACATTCTGCTACCTCCTCCATTCTATTACATTCATTATAACGAAATCTTCAAAAATTTTCGAATAAGGTCCGCGAAAATAATAATAACAAGGTATATTGTTTAGAATGGGTGACTTTAGAGTAATAGTATAAGAAAGATCATAATTATACTATTACCAGCAGGGAATAGACAGGACTTAATGGAACTAATAATAAGGGCCTTATTCCGAACAGGATGTAATTTACCCATATATGGATTTCATCTTTACTTATAACTAGAAAGAAGGCTGATACTCTTGGAATTATTACTCAACTTCCCTTTAATCGCAGCATTGATTGCCATTTTCTTTGCTCAATTCATTAAAGTGCCCATCCACTTCATAGCATTTCGTAAAGTCAACTGGTCACTCATTAACTCCACAGGCGGTATGCCAAGCTCCCACTCTGCGGCCGTGTCAGCCCTGACCGTAGCGGTAGGGATCGAAACCGGAATGGATTCCCCTGTATTTGCCGTTGCCGCGATCTTTGCAATCATCACGATGTTCGACGCGACAGGAGTGAGACGGCAGGCAGGAGAACAGGCAGCCGTCTTGAACCAGCTCGTTACCGACTTCAATACCTTTGTCGAGCAAGCAAAGAACTGGCAGAAAAAAGCAGATAAACAGAAACAGCAGCAATTAAAGGAACTGTTGGGCCATAAGCCAATCGAGGTATTTTTCGGAGCCTTGACCGGAGTATTCATTGCATTGGCACTTCACTTTTTCATCTTTCAAGGGTAGGTGTTCAATTTGAAAATAATCTCTCTTTGCCCCAGCAATACGGAACTATGCACATATCTAGGAATCGAAGATCAGCTGATCGCCATCGATGACTACTCTGATTGGCCTGAAACCATACAGCATCTTCCTAAAGTGGGGCCCGACTTATCGATCGATATCGATCATGTGGAATCACTAAAACCCGATTTGGTGCTGGCTTCACTGAGTGTACCGGGCATGGAAAAAAACATTGAGGGGCTAAAGGAACGGAACATCCCCCATATCATCTTCAACCCGCAATCTCTTGAAGATATCGCAAAAGATTTACTGACCTTGGGCGAGGCGATGGATCTTAAGGAAAAAGCAGAGGAACAGGCTGCCAAATTCCGTGATGCCATCCTTCAATATAAAAACATCGCAGACAAAATCGAAACAAAGCCGTCCCTGTATTGGGAATGGTGGCCCAATCCCTTATTCAGCCCCGGGGGAGTTAATTGGTTATCCGAGATCAGTACGCTTGCGGGAGGATATAACCTTTTCGAAGATATCGACATGGCAAGCATTCAAGTTACTTCCGAAGAGGTCCAAAAAAAGGATCCCGACCATATTTGCTTAGCTTGGGTCGGTGTCCCTTTACGAAAAGTAAACCCGGCGCTTGTCAAGAAACGGCAAGGGTGGACTGATATGAAGGCCGTCCGGAATAACCATATTCACATCATGGAAGAACCTTTATTCTGCCGGCCTTCCCCGCGTTTACTGGATGGGCTGTCCATATTGGCAAAGACTCTGCATCCTGAAGCCTACAAAGGCATGCCCTAAGGGCGTCCTAAATGAAACAGAAAAGGCTGCCTCAATTGAGGCAGCCTTTCACTTTCCTTTTTAAAAAGCAAAGGAAGCTACATTCTCATTCAATGTTTTCTCAGCGATTTTCGGCTTGAATACCTGCTTGATCTTGGTTTCATTCAACCTGCTTAACTGTTGTTCGGATAACTCGCCGTTCCCTTTTTGGACAACATATACTTCAAGGGTTTTCTTTCCCCAGTTCTCGTACACATCCTGTACCGTTTCGTAGTATAGGTCCAGGTGATTCCCTTTGATCGCACCACCCTTGTCCGCTACAACCCCATATCCATAGCCCGGAATCCAAAGGATGGTTCCGAGAGGGAATATGGCAAGATCGGCGGCAATGGTGGAAAACAGATCCCTTTTCACCTTCACCCCTGAATACGTGATTCCATAGGATGGGCTTTCCGGGTACTTTCCGGTTGATTCATACCCTGCTGTATATCCTGTAGCCAAAACTTCATGCTTCGGATATTTCGAGAGCTCGATTGCCTCCGCTATCGTCGTGGGACCATTGCTCGCGGATGCCGATGCCATTAGCGTTGCCACTTGCCCTCCACTATGAATCGCTTTATATTCGAGACCAAGCATTCGATGTTGTCTCATCGCTTCTTCAAAAGGATGATCTTCAGGCACAGCCCCAAAAACATGATTCAAGGTCGATTCGATGGCCAAGATAAATAATATGATAATAGCAACCCTCAAAAATAATGCCTTTACAATCTTCATATGTATCAATTCCACTCCTCTCACAAGGATATTTGTTCCCTTTACGGAGTGAAAGTATTCATAAAGCCTGGAAAGAACCAATTATTCTTACAAAAAAGGCTCTTTTCGTAAAGATTGTTGTTATTAAAACGAAACTATTTAAGGTTGATTGGAGCGGAAGTGCGAGACTCCTG
>NZ_JVPL01000281.1:0-10965 GCF_001054655.1 Bacillus sp. 220_BSPC | reverse complement strand
GCCTGTGGGGTCTCCCTTGGACTCGCTATTCCCGCAGGAGTCTCGCACCTTCCGTTCCAATCAACTATGTTTAAAAATTTGGATAGAACTCCTTTTGCCTAAAGTCTTAGGAACTGTGAAAAGCGGTTCCTTTTTTTTATAGAATTAAAAACAAAGGTTTGTGTAAAGGGTGCGTTAGTTCAATAAGTAGATATTCCTGATGTGGTATTATATGGATATAATAAAGACTTAGGTCTCATAATTCTTTGCGGCTTTGGAATTTTCAAGATTGCCAAAATCATAAAAAGTTGAGGCTAGCCGGCGGTCATTCCTTATGAAAATAAAGGGGAAGGATAACTATATAACACAAATTGGAAAATATGTATTTACTTGGACTGGAAATTGTAATTAAGCGATAAAACAAAAAAATCCCAACAATTAAGTTGGGGATGAATTTTAACTGGTGAGTTCTGTTAATTAGAATATGGCCTCACGCATTTTATGTGTTTCCGTTTTTTATATTTAGTCTTTTTTTTATGGATATATTTTCCCAATTACTGTTCGGGTTACACAGGTTCTTATCAAGAACCCTTCCTTGTACTATTAATATTTCAGAAATATAAGCTACTTCTTTATATTTTCTAATGCTCTATAAGCATTTGCTTCTCCTGAACCAAATAAAGCATCTTGTCCTTTCTTTCCATAGTCAAGAGTTGTTTGCTTAATGCGTGCGGTTACTTGGGCCGGTGTATATTCCGGATGAGCTGCCTTAATAACCCCTGCAATTCCAGCTACTTGAGGAGTGGCCATGGAAGTACCAGCATTAAACTCATATGAAGTACCTAAATAGGTAGGCCAAGTACTAAGGATTAAGTTACTTGGATCAGCCGCCGCAGGGTCATTGGTTTCTGCATATTCAGGCCCGTAATCCCCTCCGGGAGCTGCAACGTCAATGGCACTGTTTCCATAATTAGAGTAGAAAGCAAGCTGTTGAGTTGACCATTTTGTGGTGGCAGACACATTAATGACTCCTGGCAGCTGTGCTGGTACCACGGTTGCAGGCCCTTTCACGCTCATTCCATATGGTTCATACAATTTATTTAAAAATTCGTTAACTTCCTTCTTGTCATCTAAATTTAAACTTTCATTACCACTGCCGGCCACTACAGTTACTCCATTCTTTACTGCATATTGAATGGCTCTCTTCCAAAGTAACGTTTCAGCGATTGATTTATAACTTTCTCCTTCAATTGTCATTTTGTTATTATTATAGAAACGTAGAGACATATTAATAACATCTACCTTGTCATTTGTTGCTGCAATGATTCCATCTATAATCCAAGTTGGTAATCCAAGGGCTTGCTCTGAGTATAATGCGCGATAGGATCTGATTCCTAAATCAGGTCCTACACCCTTTACTTTACCATTTGCTCCAATGATCCCGGCAACGTGAGTGCCATGCCCATTGCGATCTTTAATATCAGTGGGATCACCTGTTTCAGATTCATCCATTCCAGCAGGAACAAGGTTACGTCCGCCTAAATTATTATTCTTTAAGTCAGGATGAGACTCATCAATTCCGGTATCAATCACTCCCATCACTGCTTTATGAGTAATGCTTCCATCTTTATTTTTATATCCGCCTGTTTCTAAATCATATGATTTCCCGTCGTTGGTCACCCTTTGTATATCCCATTGGGAGTCCCAATAACTCTCAGAATTTTGCTGGCTGATGATACTGGATCCATAGTTATAAGGGCTGACCGCTGTTTTGTCTAAGGTTAGGGGAATTTCCCTGTTAGCAGCTTCTATTGAAGAATTAGCTTTTAGGTTTTTAAGAAAAGAAGGCTCGTCAGATTGAGCTTCTATTCCTCCAACTTCGGGAAGGACTTTGGTTACTTTACCACCGGCTTTCCGTATTACCTCTTGATAATTCGCTGGTAATCCACCTTTAAAAGCTATTGCGTATGAGTCATTCATCTCTTGATTTTGACTCTTAGCTTGGGCAGGAACAACACCAACGGAAAGTATCCCTGCTCCTACAGCAATCGAAAGTACCGTATGTAGAATTCTCTTTTTCATATGTCTCCTCCTATATAATGGAAAATATTAACCATATACTATCTTAATATACAACAACTTAAATTCCAAGTTTTTCTAATGAATCTATTGGCAGCTCTTTTTATTTATGAAATGATCCGGGCAGTCAGTTGAAGAAGGGAAAGGTTTTTTTGTCTAGAATATGTCTAGTGGGAACTATGAAAGGTGTAAAAACCCTGTGTCGCCAAAAGGTTTATATATTAATGCAATTCCAGTATCAATCAATCTATGAGGAGGGTTCAAATGGATAAAAGAGTTCAATTTGACTTTGAAATCAAGTTTACTAATGGCGGTGGGCTTCAAGGGCAGGAATTCCGCCTTGATATTGATGGAGATGACATCACTGACCAAGAGTTAGCCAAGTATATTGTAGAGGATATGAGGTTACTAATGGTTGGAGAAGTTAAGATATTTAATAAAAAGATCATTAATGAAAAACATAAACGAAAACCTGTTGATGAGAACTCCGGAAAGTAACAGGCTCTTCAGCTATCAAGTGCGTTTGTGATGATCGGAGCTGTCTTTAAGGCAGCTTTTTCTTTTGGAGATAAAGGGGCAGGATCGTTCAAGAAGGTATTGGTAAATCATTGACGAAAATATAAAGAGCTTAGTAAGAATTGCTTCTGATGAAAAACAGGAAAAATCTAGCTGCCAATAACTTTAGGGGGGAAAATATTGAAACAAACATTACTGATAATCGATGCTCAACAGGAATTAATAGAAGGCAATAAGGTGGAACAAGGAGTCTTTGAAAAAGAAAAAATCGTTACTAACATTAATACTGTCATTGAAAAAGCGATAAAGGAAGATATCCCTGTTGTTTTTATAAGAGATTTAGATGTTTCACATGGTGAAGGACCTGGATTCCAGATACACAGGGATATTAAGGTGCCATCAACTGCTATCATATTTGATAAAGCTGCCACAAATTCGTTTTATGGCACTCCATTACACGAACATTTAAGTGAAAACAATGTAGACCATATTGTAATAATGGGATGTAAGACGGAACATTGTATTGATTCAGCCGTTAGAACAGCAACAATCAATCATTTTGATGTAACATTAGTTGGTGATGGTCATTCCACTTCTGATTCCAAGAACTTATCTGCAAATCAAATAATCCTTCATCACAATGAAATCCTTCACGGTCACTATAATGTAGACAATTTTTCACTTGTTAGAAATTCTAATGAAGATTTGTTTACACCCGTTCACAATAATTATCGATAATCATCTTCAACTGATATGGCATATCTTTTGATTTGGAGAATAATAAAGATGTTGGTTTGTAAGGATGATTTAAATTTTCAAGTAGAACGAAGAAACAGTGTTGTTTATTTGAGAAGCTAAGCAGGGATATGCTTTCTTCAATGAGTGGGGTTGCTTCGGCAGCCTTTTTTTCTTGCGGAACTGACGAACGATTAAACCCCTTGAGGTCCTTAAGGGGTTTTAGCTTTTATGCAAACTAGATTTGTATAACGCAGTCATTCGATCCTATGAGGTCTTCTTTAACGGGGTAGTTTATTTTCTTAATTTAATGGACAAATTAATATAAGTTGAAGTTATGCAATGGTACGTTCAAATCAGGTATATGTTTGTCAAAAACATATAGAAGTTGGAGAGAAATGAATAGTAAAATAGAGAATTTAACAAAACGGCTATCTGCTGCTCAAATCATTGTTTTTTATTACCTGGTAGCTGTAGTGGTTTCAACCATTTTATTGCTGCTTCCTATTACTCAAACGCAGAATGCAGAGCTCTCATTTATTGATGGAGTATTCATTTCTATTAGTGCGGTGACTGTAACGGGATTATCCACGGCAGATGTAAGCCAGCTGCTCAGTGTTCCCGGTACGTTTATTTTTGCCATCATCCTCCAGTTTGGTGGAATTGGGGTCATGGCTTTCGGAACCATACTATGGCTTGTATCAGGAAGGAAAATAGGACTCAGGGCAAGAATACTCATGACGACAGAACAAAACAGCCCCACTTTTTCCGGGATTGTTCGGTTCATACGAATGATCTTCTTTTTCTTTGTCATGATTGAGCTATTAGGGGCTATTGTCTTCGGTACATATTTTTTGAAGTATTTCCCAACATGGCAAGAGGCTTTTTTGCAGGGTTTCTTCGCTTCTGTGTCTGCTACGACAAATGCCGGTTTTGATATCACAGGAAAATCACTTATTCCGTTTGCACACGATTATTTTGTCCTGACCTTGAATATAGTACTCTTTATTATCGGATCCCTTGGGTTTCCTGTTTTAATGGAGGTAAGTCAGTGGCTCAGGCATAAGGGAAAGATGCCATTCCGGTTCTCCTTGTTCACAAAAATTACAACCGCAACTTTTTTCATACTGATCGTAATTGGAGCCATTCTCATTTATCTGTTTGAGTACAGTCATTTCTATGTGGAAACGACTTGGCATCAATCCTTTGTCCATTCTTTGTTTTATTCGACATCTTCAAGGACTGGCGGAATGGCGATCAGCGACGTCAATCAATTTTCAGTACCTACCATTTTGTTACTGTGTATTTTTATGTTCATAGGGGCATCCCCCAGCAGTGCTGGGGGTGGGATACGAACCACCACGTTTGCTGTGATGCTGCTTACCATTTACAACTATGCGAAAGGGAACAGAACAATAAAAATATTCAAAAGGGAGATCGATGAGGAAGATATCATCAAGTCATTCATCGTTTTCACAACAGGTATGATCCTGTGCAGTGTGGCAGTTGTCATTCTTGAATGCATTGAATCTGCCTTTTCCCTAACGGAAATTTTATTCGAAGTTTCCTCTGCTTTTGGCACTGTAGGCCTTTCGCTTGGCATTACACCGGAATTGAGTACTGCCGGGAAGGTCGTAATCATGACTTTAATGTTTATAGGGAAAATCGGGATGTTTACCTTCTTATTCAGTATGGGGGGCAAACCATTAAAACATGCGTATCATTATCCTAAAGAGCGCATCATTATAGGATAAAAAAAGGTACTGCTGCAAATGTTGTTGTCTTTTTCTTGATCGAGGAAAAATTCAAGCTGAGGGGCATCGTACCCAATTATGTACATTGCTTTTATTTTTCGCTAAAATAAAAGGTATAATGAATGCTTATATAGTTTATTGATGATAAAAGATAATGAGGTAGAAAAAAAATGATTGCAAAAACAGAAGATGATTTTAATGGTTTGAAGGAAATTGGCAAAATTATTGCCTCCATTAGAGATGAATTGGTACAAAGAACAATTCCGGGCATAACGACCAAAGAACTTGATGATATAGCCGGGGAACGTTTAGAACAAGCGGGTGCAGTTTCAGCTCCAAAAGGTGTATATGATTTTCCTGGCTATACTTGCATCAGCCTAAATGATGAAGTGGCGCATGGCATTCCGGGTGATCGGGTTATTCGTGAAGGGGATATAGTAAATATAGATGTATCCGCTTCAAAGAACGGTTATTTCGCAGATACAGGAATCTCATTTGTAGTAGGCGAAGGAGAAGAAGTATTAGCGAAATTATGCGACGTCGCCAAAAAGGCATTTGAAGCGGGCCTTAAGAAAGCAAAACCCGGTTCCAAAAAAAGCAGAATCGGAAAAGCGGTGTTCGAAACAGCGAGACAGCATGGGTTCACGGTTATCAAAAACCTTACAGGACATGGTGTTGGACGTAGAATACACGAAGCACCTGACCATATTTGTAATTATTATGATCCATGGGATAATGAAATATTAAAGGAAGGGATGGTTATCGCATTCGAACCATTTATCTCAACCTTTGAAGAAGAAGTATTCCAAAAAGAAGACGGTTGGACCTATGCTACAGAAAAAAGCTTTGTAGCTCAAGTGGAACATACGATTATCCTTACTAAAAATGGACCGATCATTGTCACGCTTTAATTCAAGCATAGACAGAAAAGACGATATAAGTAGTTCGCCCTGAAGTAACATATAAACTCGTAACAGTTTAAAAGAATGTTTCTCGCATCTAAAGGAGTTGCTTTTGCAGCTCCTTTTCTTATCGAACTAAAGGGGCAGGTTAAGCAAAGTTTCTTCAAACTGTTTCTCTAACAGATAATTTATTCACCTTGTAATCGTTACTCCATATAATGAAAGTGGATAGGACAACTCTCTCCTGTCCTATTTTATTCCCATCCGGTTCATTTGAAGTAACTATTCTTAGCGGCGAATAGTTACTCTTTTTAGTTACAAAGAATCTTCACCAAACAAGTCAATTAACTGATTTCCCTACCCGGTTTTTTTATTAAGGATCATCCACTCCACTATGACAAAGTTGAGAGCGAGCCCTGCCCAAATGTTCACATTCAATACTTCCTCGATCATCTTATCTCTTCCTTCTGGAAGCATAAATCCATTTTAAAAGTGTAATAAGTAATGAGAAGTACGGGTACTAGTACACGTGCTCTGACTGCTACTAGAGTTATACCAAAACTGCGCATCATCCATATTCGGTGTGCATTAAAATGTCCTTAGCAGCTGTACGGTAACCCTTCCAACATGTGAATAACCACAGAATGGCCAGAGTGAGAAAAGCTGTTGCTTTTGTGAAGATTTCTATATAGAAGACAACTGCTAGAGCAAGAATTCCACTAATAAAAACACTGACAACATCCCCTACATAGCGATGAACCATTGGATTTTTCAAACGAATACGATCCATAAACTGAAGAAAACCTGTTATTAAGGCAATGAAGGCGCAACCAATACGTGTAACCAGTATAGAATATTGTGTTGTCGAAGTAATATCTACACGGCTGTTAGCAGGATTTAAAGTTAGATGGGGGATCATGAAAGGAATCATAATCCCAACCGAGACTATAACTAAAATCCACCAACCCTTTTTTTGCATCCTACCTTTTTTAACTCCTTTATTATGTTTGTACGTAACAGGCAGAATTTTAGGTGGTTTTAGAGTCATTCGATAATTTTTTCCCTAATGGTGTCAGAATGCCATCAATGGTGGATGAATTCTTTTCACGCAAATAATTTTCCAGTTCAGCTTCACCCTTTTTCATGTTGGACCGATTCAATGTTTCACGTTCTCTGGAGTAGGTCATGAAGGGGACACTATATCCGCAAGAGGTTTGGACTTTATGAATTTTGGCTAAAATGATTTGTCTTGCACCGGGCATCATTTCAAAATGACCTATCATCCGATCCCATTCTTCTGTTTCAGGCAGAATCACCTTGCCTGAACCATATAAGCGCAAGATCATCGGTGGACCTTCAAATGCACAAAACATAAAGGTGATCCGGGCATTTTCATTAATATGTCCGCTTGTTTCGTTACCACTCCCGGTTAGATCCAAATACGCAATTTCGGTAGATGATAGGATGCGAAGGGTATCATACCCTTTTGGAGAAAGGTTTACATGCCCCGCCGCATCCAAAGGTGCCGTTGCAATAAAAAACAAATGCTGTTTCTTTATGAAGTTTTGATGCTCAGCTAACATTTCCGGAAAATACTTTGCCATCATTATCCCTCCAAAGAAATCCATTTTAAAATATAAGTTCTCTATTAATGAGTGGATTACCTTTTTCAGCTTTACTCCCCTGATGAAAAAAGCGATAGCTACATACATCGCTCTTTTCCCTTTGAGAATCCGGCTGACCTTTATGAACGATATTAATTTTAGATTACAAGGGTGATTAAGAATTTGAGATTTTCCAGTATTGTACTATGATAAATTTATATTGTTTGAATTTGGAAGGGGATGGGACAATGACCAGACTCTTACAGAATCATCTAAGGAGTGGTAAAATGGCACGTGTTTTATTTATTAATGCTGGATCAGAAGGACATATCAATCCAACTATTGGAGTTGTGCAAGAGCTTATTTCGCGTGGAGAAGAGGTAGTGTACTTTACGATAGAAGCTTTTCGAGAACGTATTGAGAAGACGGGAGCTACTGTACGAACAATTGACGGTGAAAAATTTATAGAAGCTTTTCTCTCAGGGGGAAGAAATTATTTACTCGAAAGAATCAACGGTCTTTTACATACGGTAGATATCGTCATACCTAGCGTGCTTGAACAGATCAAAGGAGAGCATTTCGATTACATCATCCATGATTCCATGTTTGGCTGTGGACGTATGCTTGCCCAAATCCTTAAGCTTCCCTCAATCAATTCTTGTACTTCTTTTGGACAGACAAAAGCAACATTCGATAAAATGCTGGAACAGCTTTCTAAAGAAATCACTCCAGAAATAGGTAAACCTATACAAGATGAATTTCAAAGACTGACGGCAATGGTGAAGGAAAAATATGATGTGGAGATCCATTCTGCTTACGAAGTTTTTTGTAATCCTGCACCACTTTCAATCGTTTATACAACTAGGGAGTTTCAACCTTTTAAAGAAGCATTCGACCAAACTTACAAATTTGTAGGTCCGTCCATCTCTTCACGAATAAAGCAGGATAACTTTGACCTTGCTGATATCAAAGGAAAAAGTCCCCTTTACATTTCGCTTGGGACGGTTTTTAACCGGTCTCTTGATTTTTATAAGCTTTGTTTTGAAGCATTTGGAAATAGCGATCACACGGTGGTCATGTCGGTCGGTCAACAAACCCCGCTAATTGAATTAGGAGAGATCCCCAAAAACTTCATTGTGAAAAAATACGTTCCACAAACGGACGTGCTAAAATACACTAAATTATTTATCACACATGGCGGAATGAATAGTACAAATGAGGGTCTCTACTATGGAGTTCCGCTAATTGTCATCCCGCAAAGCGCGGATCAGCCGATGATTGCAGGGCAAGTTGCCAATATTGGAGCCGGTATTACATTACAAATGCAAAGCTTGACTGCAAAACAACTGCGTAAGGCCGCAGATCATGTATTAAACGACCCAACTTTTCATAAAACTGTTTCAAGTTTAAAAGAATCGTTTCAAAAATCGGGTGGATATCACCAAGCTGTTGATGAGATTTTTAAATTTAAAAGACAATACGATATTTAAAAATGAATGATCGGCGGCATTTTCTTAGTGGGTATGGAAATCTTTTTTCTTATGCCACTCTTTGGGCATGAAGAGCGTTGACCTAAAAAGGTATTGCCCTTTTTACATAGAAAATAAAATGGGGGACATATATGGAAATTTGTTTAATTGGTGGCGGAAATCACACGAATAATGAATTACGTGAAGTGTTCCTGGAACTTTCAAAAATGATTAAACCTGAAGCTAAGATTTTAATAATCCCTTTTGCAACCGACAATTCCAGGTATGAAAGTTGGAAGGCAAGTATTAAACAAGCCTTTTCAATCATGGAGAATGTAAGTATTGAATTATTAAATGAAGACCTTTCAGACAAAGAAATGGAAAAGTCTATAATAGAACATGATATTCTTTATTTTATAGGTGGAAAGCCAGAACGGTTAATCCATGTAATTGAAGAAAAAGGACTTACATCAATTATCAAAAACTTTCAAGGTTTAATCATTGGATATAGTGCGGGCTCATTAGCTTTCGGCAATGATTGCATAATCACAAAAGATAAAGACTATCCAGAAACGATAGTGATCAAGGGCTTAGGATTAGTGGGGTTTAGCGTTGAGGTCCATTACGAGGATAATATAGATGGAGAATTATTTCCCCTATCAAATGAACGAAAGATATATGCAATACCAAATGGAAGTGCAGTTTTCTCCAAGAAAGGGGAACTATATAAAGGTATAAATGATATCTATTCGTTTCAAAATTTGAAAAAGGAAATAGTGAATTTCAAAGTCTTATAAAACTGGCAGGCGCTTTATCCCAATAAGCCGCGGCAGCATTTTTCATATGCGGGAGCATGGTCGCAGGAAGCTAAGGATAGAGAAAAGGAGACTGCAATGAAAGTAAATTTAATGATCTTCATTACATCAATAAAAGAACAAGAAAAGAATAGGTTAATGATGAAAACATTTGAATCTGATATTCGTCCTGTTACAGGGGATATAATTGATGATCCCGGGTTCGATCCACGATTTCATAATGGATATGAAGTTGTAAAGGTTACCATAAATTATGCTTCGGATGAATGTTTGGTATCCCTGCACCCGCTTGCGATCGAAATCGAGGAAATCAGGATGGAAACTTATTTGGAGAAACTGGAAGCCCACGGTTGGCGTGCTGTCTCAAAAGAAGAATTGAAAAGTATGTAAAAATGATATATGGAGGGAGTATGTAAATGGAAAAATACTCGACAACCACTTTAAAGATGATTAGAAATTTTGATGTAATGCCTGAAAGGGTATTTGATGCATGGGTGAACCCTGGGATGATGAGAAAATGGTTTTTTACATTGGAGGGGACAAATAAAGTGGCACAAAATGATCCTCAAGTGGGAGGAGCTTGGGAGATTATTGATCATCGCGATGGAAAAGATTATCGGGCGATAGGGGAATACCTTGTAATGGACCGGCCCAATAAATTAGTGTTCACGTTTAAAATGCCGCAATTCAGTGAAGCGGCAGATACGATTACAGTTGAGCTGCAAGAACATCAAAAGGGCTGTGAAATGACATTTTCACAAAACATCACCGTTCCTCATGAAGAAAATTGGGCAGAATCCGATATCGAAAAAGCTCTCGAAGAGTACCACGATGGATCTGAACATGGCTGGAATTTAATGTTTATGGGACTGAAAGAATTGGTTGAAACTGGACAAGTCAGCTATAAAGGTTAATGGACGTTGGCCACAGTTTTTAGACAAAAGGGAATCGGAATCACATCCCGAACCCTGAAGGTTGGAATGGATTGAAGAAATTTGCGACACTCCTGCCGAAAAACTGGCTAGCCGAGACCCCACAGGCACTTGTGCCAACGAGGCTTGACAGACAGTCGGCTGTAAGGGAGCGGATTTCCTGAAAGCAGCTGAAGTTTT
>NZ_JVPL01000280.1:0-462 GCF_001054655.1 Bacillus sp. 220_BSPC | reverse complement strand
TATGAGCCCGACGAGCTACCGGACTGCTCCACCCCGCGACGGTAATAATGTTGCTATTATACATCAAGTTTTCGTGTTAAGCGTTTCAATGGGCTGAATAATCAATCCTTTATGCAGAAACAACCTGATCTTATTGAAAATGGTGGAGGATGACGGGATCGAACCGCCGACCCTCTGCTTGTAAGGCAGATGCTCTCCCAGCTGAGCTAATCCTCCRRWKTRWTGATYTAAAATGGTGACCCGTACGGGATTCGAACCCGTGTTACCGCCGTGAAAGGGCGGTGTCTTAACCGCTTGACCAACGGGCCAGGTATAAATGGCGGAGAGCAAGGGATTTGAACCCTTGAGACAGGGTTACCCGTCTACACGATTTCCAATCGTGCTCCTTCGGCCACTCGGACAGCTCTCCAATAATGGCTCCGCAGGTAGGACTCGAACCTACGACCGTTCGGTTAACAGCCG
>NZ_JVPL01000279.1:0-44425 GCF_001054655.1 Bacillus sp. 220_BSPC | reverse complement strand
AAAATAAAAAGAGCCAAAAGGCTCTCTTAAATCATCGAATGGAGTTTAAACTCTAATGCTCCCCTCAATTTTATACCTAATTCAGGATACTCATTTAAACCGGTCCATACATTAACCCAACCCTCATTTTGTTCAAACAGTTTGCTTATTAGTGTATCATCATTTTCTTTCAAACCTTTTTTTAAATTTCATTGATTGCCCTCATTATCTACTATTTCAGTATAATCTTAATATCAGTTTCTTGATCATCCTCTACTTTTATATCTGTTGTAATTTTGCTCATGACCCAAATCCACACAAAATCCTCGAAATCATCAAGGGTAAGAATATCTATTCATCGATATTTACAACTACGTAAGACTAAAACTGTAACGCCTAAATGTTTGTACTTTGTGTGCGTGGGAGGCTTTTTGGCCATTCTTCTCCCAATTCGTTGTTTAATTGGTTTGCATGTAAGCCTTTCCACAAAATGATGTGCAATGGATTCAGGAGAAGTATCTCCAGTTTGTAACTTTTGTATGCTTTTAGCGGCCTGATATCCCAAATCGAAAATATTAATGTCTATAGAAGAAAAGGCAGGTAATGATAGTTAAGTTGAATGGACTTCCACACTGTGTATAGAAGTCTTTTTGTCTGTTATTATTTAGATTATTGGATAATTCAGCTCGTAATTTGGATAGCAATAGTATGGTGGTCTAAGTGCTATTTTAGACATTGGCCAAGAATCCTCCATATAGACCATCTTTACTTTTTCATTTGAATGGTTTACTAGCAATAGCTTTACTTCTGGATTAAATTCATATCTCACAATGGTAACTCCCTTCCATTAGGAATGTGTGGATTCTCCCCCATCAACATGAAGAACTTGACCAGTAACAAAACGAGAATCATCAGAAGCAAGATAGACAAAGGTTGGTGCGAGTTCAAATGGATGGGCAACTCGTTCCATTGGATTAAATGCTCCATATACAGCAACTTGGTCTGACGAGAAACTTGCTGAAATAAGTGGGGTCCAAATTCGGCCGGGGGCCACGGCATTGACTCGGATCCCTTGTTTCACGACATTTTTAGCCAAGGCACGTGTCCAACCAACTATTGCGCCTTTTGTGGCCGTATAATCAATCATTTGCTGCTCACCTACATACGTCACCACTGAAGAAGTGCCAATGATTGAGCTACCTGGTTTTAAATGAGGAAGCGCTGCTCTTGTTGTGTAAAAATGAGAGTATATATTAACTTTGAAGGTGTCATCGAATTGCTCATCTGTAATGTCAAGCAGACTGAGTTGTTGGAATTGGATACCAACGTGGTTACAAAGAATATCGAGACGTCCAAACGTATTTACTGTTTGTTCTACAATGGAGATACACTGTTGTTTGTCTCGCAAGTCACCAGGCATTAGAAAACAACGTTGTCCGAGTTGTTCAATCCTCGTTTTTGTTCTATTTGCATCCTCATGTTCATCTAAGTATGAAATAGCAACATCTGCACCTTCTTTAGCAAACGCAATTGCTACTGCTGCACCAATACCACTGTCACCCCCAGTAATAAGTGCTACTTTTCCTGTTAACTTTCCACTCCCTTTATAGTTCGGGTTTTCGATAATTGGAAGGGGTACCATAAATTTTTCCACTCCGGGATGGCGCAGCTGGCGCTGTTCAGGTAAACTTATCGGAATTTCTTCGTAACGTGTGATTTTTCCATAGTTAGGGTACATGGGATAAGGTTGAGTTTTCATGTTCGCTTTAAACATTTGTTGCATTTGCTTTATTTGGTCTAATTGACGACTTTGATCCTTTTGATCCATGGAAACCTCCTATAGAAATAATTTTCTTCTATAGAATGTTTATGTTGTTCACTACAAATAAAGTAAAGAAAGTGTGAAAAAAGTTGTTTACTTTCAACACAGAAGCGTATTCTTCCTCAAAAGAGACACCTTTTTTCTTTATTGAACTGACCTTTAGGACAAGGAGCTTTACTCACCATTCTACCCCTTTAACGGATCAACTTATTGTTACTTAACAGTTCTTTAATCCCGGCTACCTCAAGAATAGTACCTAAAAAAACAGGTCAACCAGAAAAAACCGGCTAACCACATAATACGATTTGGCCCTATTGCTGAATAACAAAAGCATACATTGAAAGATTTTAAACATAAATCAACAGCTTGATTTAGAGATAGCCGCCCCTGTTATCTATGAAAAAGAAACAGATTCTAGCCATAAGCTAGAAAATCACACAGGTATTTTAAGTGGCCTAAGAAGTCGAATAAGCACTTTTACACTACGACCTTACTTTTAATAAAAAACACCTTATAAGGTTAGCTAGGCAGTCCATGGCCGGGGGAATTCATTTTCCTTTTTTAAAGGAATCGAAATCATATTAAAGAAACTAATTTTAGATCTAGAACATTTGAAAGACATTAGCTAAAACTGAACAGGGATTTATGGTGTGAGGGTATTAAGTAATTCTGTTCGAAATATCGGAGGGAATTCACACCAGAATGTAGAATAGGTGAATTAAGAGTGATATCAGTGTGAAGGGAATGTGAATCATGAAAATTAAGGAAATATTGGACGACCTATTGATAACAGGAAATACCATAGCCAAGATCGCAAAAGAGAAAGTTCGTATTGGTGAGAAGAAGTTAAAAGAAGCTTTACACAATGCTGGATACGAGTATCGAAACTCTGGGCAAAAGGGCTGGTACTATATAGGTGAAGGGGAAGAACCTCTTTATACATCAGTGTTTGAGTTCATCAAATCAAATAATAGTCACCCTAAGGTGAAACAGATTACACCTATACGTGCATTCAACGTGAATCAAAGTTCACACGACACGAAAAAGGGTTCACATCCTATTCCCCTCAACGTGAATAGCGCACGAACTCAAGATAAAAGTTCGATTCACACGGAATTCACACCAGAAGAAAGAGCGATTCTTAGAGATTTAATAAGAGGATATGTTCTTAACGACCAGCAAGATAGTCATGACGATGACTTGTATCAAAGGGTAGTGACTTTAGAAAAAGGCAAAAAGGTACGGAAGACGATGGTCATAAATGAGGAGGTTGGTGCTTTGCTGGATAGCTTCGCAGACCAACAGAAATTCAATAAATCCGATCTTATTGAAATTGCTATCCTCGATTTGGTTAAAAAGTACAAATAAAAGCCCTTCTCCAATACATGCTGCTACTTTCTTAGAATACTTGGGGCATCGATGGTTTTCTTTTTCTTTATTCTACCTGATTTCAATAGAATTAGAAAAAGACAGCCGGGGATGGCTGCCTTTTCGGGTGAGGGAGGGAAGTAATGATAGGTAAAGAAATTACTCGTGAGGTTCTAAAGAAGAACGGAAAAGGACCATATAACCAGAGAATAATAAAAGAAGAACTATTGAAAATCAAGTTTCTTTTTTATGTTTTTCGTATATTTATGTTATAATGTGGAATATATAAAAAAGACGAGATGCGCTAACATCTCGCCTTAGTAACCAATCCAAAGTGGGTCGGTTGCTCCTAAATTTTGCGCTTATTAGAAGGCCGCCCGTGCTTTTTGGACAGAGAACGGGTGGTTTTCTTTTGGACTTTTTTAGCAGGAAGCAAGCTAAATAAATAAACAACTGTCGAATTGGCAACGGTTTTAGCCACTTCCACTAGTACGTCTTTTAGAATATCCATTGCGGTCACCCCCCTTCACTCTTAGATATAAGAGATAGGGTTAGGGCAACCTCCCACCCGGCCAGTTACATACGGTAATTATACCATATTTATGTAGAAACGAGGCGGATGTTTGCTAAAACTTACATAATAATGGTTCATATACACACACATACTAATTCAATTACCAAGTCTCTAATAATATGAAATGTAGGTGTAAATGTAATAGGAAAACTCAAACAAACTTTTTTTAATGTCCAGTTAATTGACCAATGAACTCAACATCATCAACCTTCCATCCTTGCTCTTTCACAAAAATGAGCGAAGTTTTAACGATAACCGTGTCGGTTGCAGCCACATTGTTAAATTCCGTAGTGAGTTTAAATTCATTAAAAAATTCAGCTTCCGTTTTAGAGGTCTGATATTCAAATGGCTTCAGGCCCACCATGGACGACTTCACCGATCCTTCCGAATCTGGAAGTTCTGTTCCGGAAGGATGGGTCGCTTTGAATCCTTGATCGGTCATGAATAGTTCAACTTTTTTATACCGTTCGGCAGTAGTTTGATAGGTGAAAAAACTCTCCAGAAACTGGCGGTTCACCTTTAAAGCATCCGTGTTTTGGATGGAGGATAGGGACTGAATCTGCTCTTCATAGTTCCCCTGGTTGGCTCTGACTTCCTGTAGCTGTGAACGCAAACTGAAAACGTACATAATAATCAAAGCAGCAATGATGAATACTATCATTAAAAGCAAGAAATTTTTCTTTTGGGTTGGCTCCATGCCCTGCACCTCCATTTCTAGATCCGTCTAAAACCTAGGAAGGGATATAAGTTTTTCCATTCTTCAACGGACGAATAAGAAGTTCCACCACTGCTATTGGCATTGATAAATTGACCATTCCCCACATACATGCCAACGTGCGAAGCCCCTGGTTTATAGGTGGAGAAAAAAACGAAGTCACCCGGCTTTATATGTTCCTCTGAAACCGGCTTTGTTTTGTTGTACTGCGATTGAGCTGTCCCGTACATATCCACGCCGACCTGTGCAAAAGCATATTCCAACAGCCCACTGCAGTCAAACCCTCCTGCTGCTGGTGTCCTGCCTCCCCATACATAGGGTCTGCCGAGGTACTGTTTCATGATGTTATGAACTTCCTCTACATCAAAAGATTGCGAACCGTCCCCCATGACAACCACGCTTCCATTTCCAACCTTGTAATATTGCATGACATGGTCCACATAATTCACATCACCGTAACGGCTCCACCCTTCCCTAGCAGCCATCCTATGACTAAACTGGGTGGCTACTTAGCCTCCACGCTCCAATGCGTATCCGATAAATCCATCTCCAAAGTTGTAACTTTGCAAAGCTAGGTTTACATCACCTTTGGCTTGCTTCATCACTTCTGCAAAATGTTTCACGCCTACCTGAATGGAATACTCCGGGTCGGTAATGGCACCGGGTGGGAGCCCGATTGATTCGGAAGATTGCATCACATCCAATTCACGTCCACCTGATTCCTGTTGGATCATGGCCAGGATAAGTCCGACATATTCCCCAACCCCATTTTGTTCCGCATATTTCCGGATTAACGGCTCGTATCGTATGACTTCAGAAGACACCTGCGCTGTTCCCTCTGCTCCTTCACCGGACTTACCTGATTCAAGCTGGTTCTCACCGCCCAAGCTAATTGAAATGAACAAGGCAAATCCGAAGAGCGATGTAAGGAGGAGAAGGATGCCTGCAATGATCCAAGAGAAAGGGTTTTTGAGAATGGCAATGGTTCCTGCGGCCTTTGCACCTTTCTTTAAAACGCCTTGCATAGGAACTCCTTTCTAAAAAGAGATTCTGACAAAACAATGAGTGTGTATGTTCACAAACATACCTGTCATGATAACTACTCACTTCTCTCGAATTATCATTTTCGATCCTTTTCGGTCTCCTTGGCTTTGGGTTTACTGCCCTCCGAACGTTTGACGGATACGGAAGGTGATACTTTAGCTTTTCTAGCATCAATCTTCTTTTGGATTTCCCATTGCGTTAGGTGTTTGACTGGTTCTCTTGATGCTGCTGCTTCTTGTTTGCTTTCCATTTTTGTGGCCGGATTACGATGCGGGGAAGTTTGCTTTTCAGGCTTATGTAATCCCTCTCCGTTGCCTGGGAGGCTTAGGTTGTTCTGGTTTTCTATTATTCTCTTGACTAGTTGAATTCGGCGGGTTCGCACCCGGCTTACGGGCTCCCGAAACCGTACGCTCAGAACTTTGTGAAAGGTGGCCACTGACTGGTCCTTTGCCTGTTGCCCCTTCATCCTTTTCACTTTTATAATCCTTTAAATCCACAATCGCAGCTCCCGCATTTCGTGAAGCTGATCGGTTGGCCATTCCTGTATTTAAACCCGTTGCTGTATTGATTGACCCTTTTCCGATTGCTTTTTTTCCTTGATTTCCCCCTACACCTGGTTTTTGAGGTGTATTCTCGCCAACCACTTTTCGATGTTCTGACCTTCCACTGTTTGCTATAGTTGGATGGGCGTAGGTCTTTAACCCCTCCCTATTTTCTCGTGTGAGGGAGGCAAATTATATATATTCTAACGAGGTTTATTTTAAAATAATCCAAATGTTTATTGTGGTTTTATCGCCAATATATCGGGTAACTTCAATATTTAGCTTAAATGGATTATATCTTTTTTAAATCAATTTTTTTAGTCATAAAATATGTTAATATGCTCTCTTCCTAAGGTCTAAATGATAATTTCCCCTAATCCCCATTTGTGCATCTTTTTAGCTGCAAGCAAGGGTTCCGAGCTTGTAGAAGATAAAAGGCTTATTCCTTTCTTAACCCGATTGCACAAAGGAAGAACAATCAAATCGCCTCTGGCTATTTTACTAAAATTTCCATTTAACCAAAACAGATATTTCGTACCTAATCGAATCAATGGACCATATGTAATAGCTTCCAAATCGATAGAGGCCCACCAAAAATGATTCAAGGTATTGGATCCAGCTGCAATTCTTTTTTTTTCAATTAATGCATCTGCTTCATTGTTCACCTACGAAAAATAAGCTAACAAGTTGATAAGAACACTAGAATGTGTTCAACATCCATCAAATAACCACAATACTAGCGTTCCATTCCCTTTTGTCTATGTCTCTTGTTTTTATTCTTCTGTTCAAGTTCATCTTCTCTCCATTTTCGATCAGCTTCACGGATTGCACTCTCAAGAATAGAAAAGAAATCAGTTCCATCATAAGACAAAAAATTAGAATTTTGATTAGATTTCGGACCGAAAGTAGTTGAACGCTCAAGTTGGGAGTCCTCTTCTTTACCAATTGACTGGACATCAAATGCACTTTTAAGTTGATTCATTCGTTCTTGGCTAATTTCATCTGAATATTGCATGCATTCATAATAGAACATATGTTTATAAGATTGATTATCCGTTTGGAAATCTGGATACTTCTTATTTAAGAGCTCAATAGATTGATTTCGTTTATATGTATTCATATTACCGTTATTAATTTGATAAAAAGAGAAAATAATTTCCATTTGTTCATCTTTAGAGTATTTCCTTGGTGGGTTTGAAAAATCCTCAGGCCTAATGCTTGTCCCATAGTACTCTTCTGCCATGAGAAAGAATTCCTTTTGTTCAACCGATAAATAATTACGTCCATCCCAATTAGGATACATACCTTGAAGTCGGTGATCATAAAGCTGACCCAACAGGCCTAATGATTTATTCAAATTCTCTTTTTGTTTTAATAAAAACTGCATTTTACGTAACTCTTTTTCAGAAGCATTTTTGATGGTTGATCCATCAGCAAAATTAACCCCATTTTTCAAACGCAAATTCTCGAACTGCTTTTCTCCACGTTGTATTTCTTTTTGTATGGAAAGAACAAACTGTGGTCTATTGTTCAGTAAAACATATAAGTCCTTTTCGATTTGTTTTTTCTCTAAATCAATTATAACTTTTTCAATTTCATGGCTACTTAACCTTTTATTCTGCGTGACCGTCGTTTCAACAACCTCAATTTTTTGTTCTTTAGAATGATCCTCAATATTAAAATTCGGATAATACTTTTCTAAAAACCTATTGGCCTCATTTTCCAAAATATTTTCAGCTTGATCTAACATGTCTGTTTCTCGTTCAATCCGGTTCATTTTTTTAAATGTATCAACGGAATCCTGACTAAACTCTAGTCGCGCATGCCATTTGTCTAACTGGCTCCTTCTAGTGTTAATGTTTTCGTAATTGACAAAAAGTCGTAAGGATTTGGCTGAATCACGTAGCTGTTTTTTCTCTAAAGGAGTGAAGCGGCGAACAAACTTCTCTGTTCTTTCTTTTATCTGTTTTTCTTTCTTCACTTCTGACAGTTCGATAATGATTTTGTTGTACTCTTGACGCTCCGTATTTATCCGAATTCTCTCAGATTCTTTTCCTTCATTTTGCAGCTGCCTTGCAACAACTCCTTCATGAATGGTCGGGAGTGTTTCAAGCCCTTGATCTTTATTCGATAAATGTGTGATTCTTTCAGGAAAACCATTTTTCTCTAAGAATTGATTTGCATAAGTCGCCCACTGCTCTCTCCAGTAAACAAGCTTTTCTTTGGTATTCCAATCAGTTGTATGTATGGCTTTTATTTGTTGTTTTCCATTCATGATTTCTTTAATCTTCACTTGTTTATTTCCCCATGTTCCCTCTTCATTAAAAGGTCGAATGGTTAACATGATATGAAAGTGTGGGTTTTCTTCATCATCTCTATGGATCGCTAAATCTGCAACCATTCCATCCTTCACAAAAACCTCATTACAAAATTCAATCGCTAATTGTTCTTGCTCTTCATGAGATAGTTCCTTTGGTAAGGCAACATTTATTTCACGGGCCAGTTGTGCATTCCATTGTCTTTCTACTTTCTCCACTTCATTCCACAATTGCTGACGATCATATACCCATTTAGGAGCATGACTAGGCGCAAGAATATGAGTAATCGGTTCCACTTGTCTTTTATAGAACTTGGACTCATTGGTTCTTTCATCTACCAATCTCTCACCAGATCGATATGCAGCTGCAGCAATGGTATTTTGTTGCTTTTTTCTTGAAATAATTTGATTTGAGAAATGATAGATGGCCACGGTTCAAGCACCCCACTTTCTTTTCATAACATGAGCGAAGCAAATTTTTCAGACGCTTCACGAAATTGGTTTCTTCGAAGAAGGAGCCAATGCACAATACCACGATAGTGGTATATAAGTGCGCCCTTGATCTTAATCTTCGGGATCATTCTACCACTTTCCATATTATAGGACAAGTGCTACAATTAGGAAAACTATCCGTAAGGGGTGCTAGTGTTGGTAAAACAGAATACGAAAGAACAAATTTTAAGTATTGAAGAGCAAATCAAAAGATTGAAGGAAAAACAGAAAAGGATATTGAACAACACTCAAAGGGAGATTGGGAAATATCTAATGGATTCATGGGAAGTGGAAGATGTGAATGAAGCAAAGGAATTAATTGATTCATTTAATCATCAAGTGAAATCATTAAGTGAAGCCTCTTCTTCAAAAGAGGATGATGAGGAAGAGAAGAATTTTCCACAAAATCCACCTAAAGGGTAATTCATATGCCTAATGAAGAATTACAAAAAATGAAGGACAGAATAAAGGTTCTGGAGCAAAAGAAGAGGGTTTTAGAACATAAAGTTTCAAACGAAGCCAGAAAAGAACGAACGCGCAGACTGATTCAAAAAGGAGCACTTTTGGAAAAGTACTTAGAAGAAGAAAGTATGTCCCTCAAGGACACTGAAAACTTACTAAAAGTATTAGCTAATTTTACAAATAAAAATAAAGAATATGTAATTCGACAGATAAAAAGTTTAGATGAAGAAGTCCATTAAAAATAAAGATAAAGCCATTCTTGAACGCCCCATAAATCAACCACTCATAAACAGTTTCGCTATTTTCTTCATTTCAATTTTCGTAATAGAGGCATCATTTTTTATCCTTTTAGTTTTTTTACTTAGTATAAATTATTTAGTTCTTATCAGTAAGGGTATTATTTTGTCTTTAAATTATCATTAATGAAAAAACCAAAATTAGATCAAGTAAAATAAACACAATCATAGATTGTGTCGCTTCAAAAAAGGCAAACACATATTAGCCATGACTAATATGTGTTTGCCTTTTTACATCGATTTTAGGTGGTAATTCTTGATAAGAATATGCAGCTCTCCTTGAACCTTTTATTCTCTTTGTCTTTTAATATCTTCTGGTTTCAGAACGTTCTATGGTGTCGATAACCCAAAATATGACTAAATGAAGCAGTTTTAGGGTTGTACAGGTAGTGGTTATCAATCGATATTAATGCCGAGGCACACGTACTTTTGTCTTAAAAAGGGGATCCCTTCTTGCTATTCAATATCTAGACTTGTCCTTATCTTACTCTGTTTCGGGTAGGACATGCCCCCTCTTACCTTCTTAATCTAACGGCGTAGTAGTAAAACAAACAACAAATTTTCTTTTTTTTTAACTATCCCTCTTTATTGGAAGTTCCATGGATTCAAATAACAAAATAAACTAAACCACTTCAAACTAGTCTAATCTAGATTAGACTAGTTTGTTTTTTTAAAAATCCAGACCAGACTAATCTAGGTTAATTATTCCTTGATCAACCTCAGAATTTTTGCACTAAACCATATTTGACCAAATGGCATTTTAACCAGCAGACGTCCATATACTATTTAAAAGGAGGAAGGAAAATGGTGTATAGACCTACCGTAAGATACCCGGACGTTTATAAAAATTATATAGATAATGTGTATAAAGCGACCAATCTAGACCGTAATCAAATCATCCGTTTGGCCTTATTTGTTGCCGCACATTCAAATGAGTATAAAACTATCCTTCAAAAACATAAAATTGCTGACGTCCCTCTCCCCTGCCCAGATTGGGGGCGGGATGAAGATGGTTGCTGGACAGATCAAAACTATATTACAAAACAGAATCAAGCCCCATACAAACTCACTGAACAGGGTGGAATCAAGATTATTTTAGGCTAATTATTTCTTTTTAGATTATTTTAGGCTAATTATTTCTTTTTAGATTCATTTGTGCTCTTTACGTAATGTAGTGTGGATGCCTTATTAGCAAGCTTTTCAGCCAGTTCTTTTGAAATATCTTTACTCATTTCGTATCACCTCACTTAAAAAAAGCCTTGCCACAATCCCTAGTAAATATACCTCCCTCCACTCTTGGCATAGCGTAACGATGTAACCAACTGACCAACCAACCCAAAGAAAAAGACGATTCTGAAAGGGGAAAACCAAATGGGAAAGGTTAAACATTTGAATCCGGTTCTCTCTTCTTCTAATAAAAAAACGATTGAACCACAAAAAAGAAAAGTTCGTTCGGATAAGCTTCATGACATAAAAATCCCCGTGGACGAACCCATGGACATGATTTTAAGGCGGGAATCCCGACGATACTGGAATGGCTCCAAAACAGCATTTGGCACGGAAATACTGTTGTTTGGTCTTGAACAGGTGCTCGTATACCCTGACGTCACCTATACAGACCAGCCTTACACGGTTCATTGCAAAGTAGATCATGAAACGTATCAAAAGATAGGTGATTATGCGGCCGGTTGGAAATGCAGCGTTCGAAAAGCAGCTCATCGGATATTTATAGAAGCATACAAAAAAAGGCAACTAGGGGGCGTAACCGATGGGGAAATATAGCCAAGCCAATCTTATAGATGAAGAACTATCTTTAATTGGATCAACAAACTTTATCGGAAAGCTACTCCATAAAGTAAATAAATCTTCAACCATCTTACTGAATATAGACGTCCCCTTGAATCTATTTCTAAGAGCAGAAGTTTTCTGTGAAGATATTCAAGACCTATCAGACCTGCATTTCGAACAAAACGACTTGATGAATCTTTTATATAATGACTTTTTGCTGTTTGCGAAAAAGAATCCAGACTCAAATGCCATATTCCGATTGCTCACCTCATTGGATAAGTATGCTGGTAAAGATTCAAGACTTGAAAAGTATGGGGAATCTGCTTTTAAATTAATCCATAAAGAAAAGAACCAAGAAATAAAAACGTTGAATTTACGCATGAGAAGGAAATACGCCTTACGTGGAGAGATTTTGCTTGCCGATATGGAGGAAGTTCAGCCAGAACATGGTTACACACTAGAAAGGGTATTTGAGCTTCTTTATATAGACTTTATTGATAAATTTCGAAAAGGTGATCATGCGGGTGTCATAGAAAATATCCTGCGCCTGCTTGATGATGAAACCGAATAGAATATACGAAAGGCTACGGAACACATTTGAAGGGGAAAGTCCATTAATCTCAGACTAAATTTCAAAATATGAACCTATGCATACACAATGCAATTTGCATAGGTAATGAACTTGTATAAGTTTCTCCAAGCTCATTACCTATGCTTTTCGGTGTTCAGCACTAGCCCCCTTCGTTAACCAATAACTTCTCTTCTATTTCATATCACCGGACTATTGATCCAACAATATTTGCATCAATAATCACCCCAAATTTATCGGATATTGAATTGGCTTACTGGCTTACACAGGGAGACAAGTACAATCTATTGTTAGTATTTGTAGCAACATTTGACTGACGGTTGGATAGTTACTTTTTCGGCCTGAACTTTTCACAGTTTGTTGCGAATATGTAACATTAGCCCTTTGAGGGAATAGTATATTTCGAGCAAGGCAACTTAGTCACCAATAGCACTTTCACCAGCGATCCTTGCTCTCTGCTTCAATCACAAAAAATTATAATGGCCTCAATCTTTATTGCTTGTTCAATAAACTATAAACCTTCTTTTGTTTGTTTATTGTTTAAAAGCATTTAAATCATCACTCGAGACACTCATTTCAACATAAATATTTAACACCGTTTTATTTCACCTACAAAATAACTGATTATTCTTCCTCCCCTCAATATTTATTTCAGTGAAAATTAGGATGAATTTTTCTTAATTATTGAGATGATGCTCCGTATGATATGTTAGGAAAATCCAAAAAAAATAAGCACCGTTTAGATGCTTATTTTGCATTTAACCACTCTTTCATCTTTTCTAAGCTGACTGTATACGGGCGTTTAATTAGAGTTCTTTCATACCTGGACAAGGTACTATGGGAGATTCCCATTTCCTTAGCTGCCTCTAAAATGCTTAATCCCCGATCCGTTCTTTCCTTATTTATCGTTTCAGGAGAAACCTGCTTTTCTTCAACCATCTCCTTGGTTGCACCAGTCTCCCTATCCGTCATACCCTTCAACATCGTTAGAAAATTCTCTGTGTCATAGTCCTGATCCTCAATCAATAATAAATCCTGGTCATCTCCCATACCCGTGATTTCTGTAGGTGGGATGATTTGGACACGTGCCTTCAACCAGGTGTTTGCGAACCAATTTCTCTCCTGCTCAATTTGCTTCTCAAGGGTTGTTTCCTTATAGCTCCACCCTTTAATGATTCCATCCTGCTGCAGGGTGTCCAATATTTCCTCAAATTGTTCCCTGATCCTTGAACCATATCGCGGATTCACGTCCAAATCCATGACTTTTAAAAGCCCTTTGTCCCCCCCAATATGATAAGCCCTGAGATAGTCTGCACTCTTCTGGCGAATCCTCCACTGCCAGGACAGATACCTGGATAACCGTTTATGGTACTTTTGCTTAATTGGATGGTATTCTAGAGTCTTTAATGCAAGCAGCCCACTGCTCCTTTGGGAACCGTATAAGAAGTTTGCGAGCAATTCCCCTGGACGAATGCTGCATTCATAAATACCAATCGGATTATCCCCCCGATAGGCTACCGTCACGCTATCCACCAAAAACAGGGGATTAAACTGGACTTGTCCAATTTCCTCAAAATCTCCCTGATCCTCATTAATGAACCTCAAATTCTCTTTTTCAATTCTTATCCATATCGTTGTGAGAGCGGCCAACCTTTTCATGATATCGTCACGTTCTTTTTTTCTATAAGACATTTGATAGCCGTCTAAATCTTCTTTCCGACCTTGTAATCTCCTTAGATTCAAAGCATCATCCGTATGGAAATGAATCATTTGGTCCTTATGAGTTGCCTGTTGCATCCAAAGAATCGAGACAATATCAAAAATATCTGCGGTTAAGTCATCCATCGACGTGATGGCTTGAGAGGTGAGATTTTTCCATTGTTCGATCGCTACATTGGATTTCATCATCAGATAATCATTTTCTGCCCTCACTTGAGCTGTCGCTTCTAAAGCCCTCTCCGCAATCCTTGCAGTAGGAATCTCGGTCGCAATGTCGAATTCATTTTTACTGATGGTCTCCCTTAATTTATGAAATAATAAGGCCGAACCGGACTCGGCAAAATTTTGATTCAACAAGGCATTTATCACTTCCCTGTTGTTAGACTTTGGGGAAGGTGCTGAATTCTCTTCTCCTATAATCTGTATGTATGGAAGGACAAAATTTCTAATTTCTTCTATGTAATCATCAACCCATTGTTCCATATCCTCGAATTTCAATCCATAATCTTTCACCAAGCTATCCAAAATCACAAAAAATGCTTTTAATGTTTGGCTAGGCTGGTAATCATCTTGACCTGACATAAGATGGTTGATATCCATATTCCAATCGACAAAGAGTTGAGGATAATCTGGAAAAATCGTTTTCATGACATTCAAAAATTTCGTTTGCAGGGGTTGTAACATTATTCTTTAACCCGCCCTTCTTTTGTTGACTCTATGTCCTCAAATGAGTACTGTTGGATGTAATCTTGAAAAACAACGGTTTCCAAAATACCCAAATCGTGCAGAAAGCTAACGGACTCAAAAGAAAGGAACTGAACGATCGGATTTTTTTCTAGGATGGCATTTTTCAACTGTTGGATGTCCTTTTCCTGATAAAGGATATAATTTCCCATCTGTTCTTTGATGTCGTTAGGGGAATAGATCGTATCTTTGAGAGGTTGATTATGCATACATTCATAGACCATCTCATCTTTTATATAATAAGTCCTGACACCAAAATCTTTCCCAACCTTATAAAATTCGATTTGTTTTCGAAACCATATGGGACCACTGTATAATTGGACCACAGGTTTAGGAAGCACCCCACGCAGCTGATAGGTGGAAACCTTTCTCCGATCCCATCCGAGAATTTCCCCCACCTCTTTAACTCCTACTAAAAAATCCATATGTGTTCCCCTTCTAATCTAGTAATATGGTAATTATGAGTGAGTATTGTTGCTTTTGTCAACACACGATTCAAACGTGCAACTTTTTTTATTTTGACGTTTGCTTTCACAATGTGCACAAAACACTTCTTCTCTGTTCACTTGCAATATGTGCCCTTTAAACTTGCGAAGCGCATCCGTTCACCAAAAGGGTAAAGCCCCCCTTTTGCAAGCAGAACGAAAAACTCGCATAAACAATCGCTCCTGCGCAAGCTGGGCACTTAGTTTTTTAAATTGCGCTATCGTCCGTAAGTATACATTTGGTGCCCATTGATCTATTGGCTGCCTTCTTGGCTTGCGATGCTTCACCTTCGGAATGCAACTGGTAAAAATAAAGCAAAAAAGCAGCCGATTGGAAACTCTCCATAAAATTGCAACTTATCTTTCCTTTGACGTTTCCTCTCACAATGTGCACAAGCCTGTTTATTAAACTTCTATTAAAATATAGGTTCTTTACCAAAAGCTTTGCATAAGACTCTCCATCTGGTCAAATAAAAAGGGAATTGACGTTTCCTTTCACATGTTATTGTGCAAGTTTGGCGATTTTAGTTCGATTATAGATGGCTTTTTTCATTAGATTGTTGATATACCAAGGATTGCATCATCCCTAGATGATTAAAGAATGACGTTTCCTTTCACAATGTGCACAGCATTATATGAGATTGCAACTTTTCCTCCATTGGACGTTTGCTCTCACAATGTGCACAATGATAAGGGATGCAAGTTTATCTTTCGTTATCAACCTCCCCTAAACTAGGCTCTTTCTTGCATCTCTCGCTCAGCCATAATAAGCTGTGCAACTTTTTCTGGTTTGACGTTTCCTTTCACAATGTGCACAATTCCCCATTTTTGAACGGAGATTTTGCCAAACATTTTAATCAACCAACCTTGTATACCCCTAAATTACCAACAAAATTTCAGCAAAAATGAAAAGCCCACACATAATAGTGCCTAAATTTATCTCTTTTTGTTCTAAAATGAAGAAAAATGACGTTTGCTCTCACACAAACTTGCACACAATTCTGTGCAAGTTTTTTTATTCTTGTCCATTTATATATGAACTATTTCATGAAAACATTGATATATCAGTGTTTGTCCTAATTTACTTATCTATCCATTCATGACGTTTCCTTTCACAACATGCACAAATGGTGTGAAAAAATGACGTTTCCTTTCACACAAAAATTTTTAGTGTTTTTTTCAATCCCTTGCCCCCCAAGGGATGAGCACACGTTGTGCAACTTTGAAATTCTCTTAATAAAGGACAGCATTTCCTGTTTTTCCATTCTGCTATAATTCAAACTAGAAAAATAGACGAGAGGAGGGCCTAAAATGAAAGAATCCAGAATAAGAATCGATGGTTTTAGAATGCATCACGCCATCTTAAAAGAATTCCATTTTCTTCGTGATCAGTCATTTGAGCGCCCTCCTGCCTCTGCCTATGTCGTATATATGACCATGTTAAACCAATTACAAGTAGAACAAAACCAACGTGGCATGCTTAAGGAATATAATCTTTCTTACTGGGCAAAGAAACTTGGAATCTCTTATTCTACCCTTTGGGGAGGAAAAAGGTTTTTAGAAGATCATCATTTTGTAAAAGAGGAAATCCACGAAGGGTTACCTGTTATCATGTTAAAAGATGTTGATAAGTATAATACACCTGAACTTAATGGTGTATCTCTCAACTACCTAATCATACCGCACGCCCTTTTTGAAACGAATATTTTAGCAGAATTCGTACGTACCTCGAACCCTGAAGGTATCGAACTTCTCTTATCCTTACTTAACCAGTTCCGGACTGGTCTGTCTTTCAGCAAGACAGGTGAAATGGAGAAAATAAAACAAGAACGGACAATGAAGACACTTAAACTTCAACTAAACAAAAATGCAAAAGGGGTTCGTAAAACTTTAAGCGTTTTAGAAGCTCTTTTTTCCATCGAATTCACAGGGATAGAGATTCGTGGCAAGCAAATATGGATAAAAAAAGCCTCCTTTTCCTTGAAGCCGGAATGTGTGGAAGAAAACACGGATGAATTCAATGTCAACTCACTCATGGCGAAACTATCAAAAGAGCTAACCTACTTCTTTGATGGACATCAAATTAAATTTAAACCAAGAGACCAAATCGATGTCATGATTTCCTTTAAGCAAGAAGTAATGAATAAACTGAATTATCTAATGGATGAGGACTATGAAAGCTTTACCATACGTGATGGATTCATGAAAACCTTCTTTTTACAAACAATGGATCAGATTGGAATTCATATACATACAGAAAAACAACGAAAAGGTTCTTTCCATTTCTACTCGATTGGCGCCTTTTTCAGAATGGCCTTTAGAAAGTATCTTCCTGGGGCCTTAAAAAAGATTCCTTATGAATTAATCCATGAAGCCAAAATTAGAGAGTACACCAAAACCGGCCAAGCACCAGAGCTACACGGTGTAATTTAATAGCTTAACCCAGCCTTGTGAAAAAATAAGACATTCACAGGGCTATTCGAATATACTCAAAAAAAATATTGACCTATTCCCTTCAAACAAAAGTCTTTCCTTCCCTCTTCTGTCACGAAATCTGGCAGAATTTTCGAGAAGGATTATTTTTTTACGCTTAATAGATTCCGAATATAGCCTTGTGAAATAGTGGATATTAAAAATACCCTCCTGTGAATATGTAAATAGTTAAAAAAAAGTCCTGTGTATATGTGACTTCATTTACATTCTATATGTGGGAAAGTGGAAACTCTGTTAAAACGACTCTTAGAAATGGCTAGAACCCTTGTCGCTCAAGGGATATACCTAACAATAGAAAAATGCCTATTACTTCTGTTTCTTTTATTAAATCTGTTTTCTCTTATTAAATATGCCTTTTTATTAAATTTGTTTATTTACGAAATAAATCACTTCAAACAGAATTTAAAATAATAGATTAGTAAGAATCATTTACTCCCGGTAAAACAATGAGCCTTTCAATCATTAGAAAACAATCAGCCACAATAGATAAATTAAAGTTCATTTATTATAAGTTTTATACAATCAACAGAAGAACCATGTAATCAGTTGGGGCAAACTTAAAACGACCACTATGAAAATTCAGCATTAGTGAAAGGAGCAACATTCTATAAAGCTTTTCACTAAATCAATTTCCCACCAAAATTTTGCAAGCCATACCTTAAAAATGAAAAACTTTTGTAAAAAAAGACCACCCAAGCCGGTGGTCTAAACTTCTATCCAATTCCTGCATTCAACCTACTTAACTAAGGGGTAAGGACCTATTTCCCCTTTTAACTGCTACAAAGCTTAGAGAGCTCATAGAGAAGCCATGGAATCATTGTTCTTCATAAAGGAAAAGAACACACTTGTTCCTCATTTGAATCTACAAAAAGAAATGTTAATACCCAACTTCCAGCAAGCGTCCTACGTATAAAAGATCACATAGACTAAAAATAAATAAGATTTATTAATCCTCCATCGTTTGTTCTAGTACTTCCCTTTCATTTGTTAGAAGTGCTGTTTCGGATTTTAATCTTTTTTCTAAAGCAAGTGATTCTTCTTCCATCTGACTGATCTTCTGCCTTATTGTATCTATTTCTTCAATGAGTTCCACTTCTATATGGTCAGCTTTGATATCCCTTTCATCCACTAGTATGTCAGATTCTATATTGAGAGTATCTTCTGTACTTTTTTTTGCAAAGAAAGAGAAAAAGCCTGTATTTTTCTTTTGCTCCAAACTTTTTCGTAACACATTCGCTGCCTGTCGATCCATTTTTCGATTTAACCGATGATTTTTAATCTTTTCTTCTATAACTTCAATTTGTCTTTGTCTATCAGCTATTCCAGTTCTCCTTCTCAGCAACTCCACTTCAATTAGATTGATTGTGTTTTGTAGCGTGAAGGTTCTCATCATAACATTCTGCCTTCTATCAAATTCCGAGAATAATTGATCTAAGGTATCCTCATTATATTTACTCCCTTTTGCTTTTCCGCCATTTTGTTGAGGAATCGACTTTAGCGATAACTTAACTTGAATATCGGAAATCGTTTCTCCCCTCTCAATGGACAGTAAAGTCATATGGATTTTAAAAACAGTGAGAAATGGCAATCGCTTCTTTCTACCTTCTACATAAATCTCTAAGTATCCCTCTAGCATCCTAACGTAATACCTTAACGTCGAATTAGCGATATTAAAGATCTTATCGGAACAATCGGTGGTTGAATACATGGCATTCGAATCCAATTCTAGTATATCTTCTTTAAATAGTTTGGCACTGTATTCCTTATCAAGTACCAACGAAGTGAATAAAGCATCGTCACGAAGTGCTTCTATAATGAAATCCTTATTTGCCTGAACTCTGTTTGTCACGATAACCCTCCTCTTAACGCTAGTTTAACTATAGCTTATTTTTATCTACCTATCGCTAAGCGTCAATTTATCTTTATCTATAGTTTACCTACTAGATAAAGACTAATCAACTAGGTTTATTTGCTTTAATAGAAATAATGAAAGAATTCGTCTATTTTTAATCTAGTCTAGATTAATCTCTAAGTACAATAGCAGCCAATCTAGTCTAATCTAGTTTAGATTTGTGATGAGTTTCTTCTACATTTCGTGCGTTAAATAACCGATAACATTAATTTAGCGATAGAATGCAACGTTATGAAATTATTAGCGTTAATTTGTGGATGATTATCTCGTTACTAAACTAATCTAATCTAGTTTAGTATGGATTAAATGAAGTGAATTATCCTACAACCTGTAACGTTAAATGACCGATAACGTTAATTTGACGATAAGTAGCAATAACGCGGAATGGATTAGCAATAAATCGCGATTAACTTTCTCGTGATTAAAGGCGTTAAAAAACCGCTAACGTCAAATAACCGTCAAATATGTAGTTAAAACAAACCTGCTTATCACAAAGGTGTGTGCTAAGCGACGGGATACCGCTAAGTTAACGATATTAAATTAGCGGTGGAATATCGTTAACGTCAATTTAGCGCTAGTTTTTCATTGACTTTAACAGGAAGTCTCTATATATTGGATAGTAAGTAGACTAAACTAGATTAGTCCGAAGGAGGAAGACCATGACAAAACTTGATTTTTTATTTAAAGAGGATTATTTAATTGCAGGAGTGGATAGCGGGAACATTTCTAATAAAATTACGTATATCAATCAAAATGGAAATGTTGTTTCATTAAATATCGCGAGTATTATCGGGGAAAACGCGGAAACGACTGCAGAAGATATGCCAGATGAAAGCGCAGATAAATCTTTTCCTGATGATATGATCCTTCATTTACATATTAAAAGTAAAGCCTTACCAAAGAATCGAACAAATGCTTATTATACAGTAGGGGAATATGCTCAAATTTCAACGAATGACAAAAATAATTTAAGAGAAACCAGCAGTGATGCAAGAGATAAATTAGGGAATGAAATCCATGTTGTAACAACTTTAGCGGGATTAGCCTTAGCTGCTTGGAAATCGGGTAAGACCAATAAGGTAGATGTTCCATTGAGTTTTGGGCTTCCAATTGAAGAAGCCAAACAGGCGTCTTCGGAAAAAATCAACTTATATATGGGTGAACATGAAATTACAGCAATAAAAGGGCCTTATAAAGGCAAAACCATAACCATTAACATTACGGATGTTCAGCTTAATGTGGAAGGCGTAACGAGCTACTTAGCATTGGCCTTTGATTTAGTGGATGGTGAAGTGGTGGAAACTGAATTTTCAAAACAAATCCAAGATGAGTTTGCCATAGCTGATTTGGGAGCTGGAACATTGGATTTAGCTCTTTATGATGAAAATGGTTTAAATTCAACTAAATCTACAAACCATCTGATAGGTACAAATAAATATATTGATTTAATCATGAAAGAAGCAGCTGAACTAAAGGAATTCGACAGCATAAGGGCTCGTTTTGAAAGGGTGAATAAAACTCCTAAGATTTCGTTTACACGTGAAGAATTCATGAGGAAGTTCATCAAGCCGGAAATCGATAAAATGGTTAATAAACCTAAATATTCTCCTGTCTTTAAAGCGACATGGCAGTCCAAAACAGCAGATATCACCAAGATTGTAGAAAAATATACAAAACAATATGCCGAAGAAGTGAAAGATAAAGTCATCCGGTATTTTGTTGATACAAACGTTGGGCAAATGATTATCGTCGGGGGAGGGCTTCTCTTCGCCTATCAATACCTAGCGGAACTTAAAGATGAAGATTGTTTATTTCCTCCGAATATCGATCAAGCCAGTTTCTTTACAAGTAAGGCATATCTCTTGAAAAATATTATTGCTGAAATCGAAAAGCAATCAATTGAAGCATAAAAATTCAAGAGTGGGAGCAGCATCTTCTTTAGTTGTGATACAAGGTGGTGGTAACGTTGTCCAATAGAAAAGTCACTCCAGGTAGGGGAATTCAATATACCCCAAAAACCTCGATAAAATGGGCTAATGAATTTAATGAGTTGGTAGACAGCTTTAAAAGCAGAAATGAACTTATTAGCGCGCTTATTGAAGATGGATTAAAGGTTCGGAATGGATCTTATAAAGAACAAGGTATTTACCTTCCACTAGACACCTTTTCGAATGATCAATTAGCACTTTTGAAAACGGAGGAAGGGCAAAGGATTCTTTATAATATCGTTTCTTTAATTGTAGGGAATCCCGAAGGGACGGCGCTTGCCCAGCAAATGGTGCAGCCGGTATCCCAGAAAAGTAAGCCAGCTTCCTCACCAATCGTTCCATCTGAAGCGCCTGTGAATCATGAAGAAGATGCTAAGGAAGGTAAGGGTCAATCAAACGAAGCCCTTTCTAAACTATTGAAGTTGGGGAAGATGACCAATTTAAAGGGATAAAACACTTTTAAAAATAGAGCTCAGATATATGTAAGAGGCTGATTCAAAAGGTCGTTGAATAACGACTAATTCGAATCAGTCTCTTTTAACTGGAAATTTTATATATAGGGGGTTCTATAGAGTGGCTGGATCTTTATACAAAGTTCTCAAAGCAGGACGTACATTTTATATTCGAAAGTTTTGTCAAAATTTGTATTAAAGTAGCATTGGAAAATGTAAGCGTTTTCTTTTATAATAAAAACAGGCAATGGTATCTTGGCGTAGGCAAGGCCAATACTACATTTATAAAAATGATGATTTATTAAATATTACTATATCCAAACGGAAAGTGTAATGAATTTCAAATTGGTGTGTGCTTAGGGTTCTGAATGATATTAAAGATAAAGTAAAGGGGAGGAAAAGATGGAAGAGGAAAATAAAACCCCATTTGTCCATTTTATACAGGAAGATCGATTTGAACTAAACTCCTACCTTAATTATTTATTTAACCAATTTAATGAATATGTTCCAAAGCATATGGAAGACGTTAAGATGATGGAACAATAACAGTAATATAACAACAAAAATACGCGGCTGTATTATTCCTTGAGAATAATACAGCCACGTATTTTTGTTTTCTTCCTTCTTAAAAGAAGGTTTTTACCGTTATGAACTTAAAAATCTTAATTGAAATTAGTTCTAGCCAGAAAAGAATAGATCAAGGATTAGTAAAAAGGATAATAACAAGACTAAAGTCTCTAGAATACTAACCAGAAAAGTTAGGGTTATATGACTACGAATCCCATCAATAGGTTCATTTTTTGTAATTTTTTGGCTGATTTAATCAATAAAAGGAATATCGCTGGTAAAATACAAACAAGAGAAACGTCAAAGGTATTGCAATAGCATCCTTTTTAGTGGGAGGGAAAATTGTTTGTGTATGAGATACAGATGAACTCTAAGTTGTTGCATTCTGTAAAATCATTTCGACCCAGTAAGGAGATGAACTTGTTATGAGAAATGATTCGATTGAAAGATCGGTCAACGATTCCGTGCTTACGATTGCTGACTCTATTCTACAAATGATTGAACAGTCTAAACAAAAAAGTTTAAATAAGACAAGTCTCATGAACCAGGAAAAGAAGAGTTTGAAACAAGATTCCATTTCTTGGTCAACCGAAGAGAGGACAGAGGCTGAGTATGAGCTATATTACGCCATGATAAAGGAACATCACCCTCAGTTATTTGAAATAAAAGGCAATTATATTGAAACATTCCCAGTCGATAAGGAAAAAAGTGTTTTTTTCATCCTGAAGGATAAAGATGCATACTTCGGGGCCTATAAACAAGAATCTAAGGAAGCGCACATCGTCACACCAGGATTTCCAACCAAAGAGGACCTGCTTCAAAAAACACTCGGCACCTCCCGATTCGAAAAGTTTAGAATGCACTCATTCTTCCTTATGGGAGATGGAAAAGCTTTCTCCCTCCATGACAATAAACAACTTCGGCTAAATTTAGCAAAATCTTATACAACCCTAAAAACCTATGAAAATATAGAACAAGCACGCACCTTTGTTGTAAAAGAGGAACTTAAAAATGATCCTAAACTTAGAAAACAATCTCTTCGTAGGGCTTTAGAAGAGCATTTTATTCCTTCAGATCTTTTAGGAAAGACCGTTACAATCCAAAATATTTCAAATGATGGTCAAGGGACAAGGTTATCATTAGTAGAGAATCAAAAAGAACGAGACGTCTGGTTGCCTGACATTGCAGAAAAATGGATGGAAAGAGTAAGAGATAACCCCGGAATGAAAGTAATGTTTGATGAAGTTATCATGGATAGTCGTTCTATTGCAGAAGGTTTCCTTGCCTTTTATGGAATGGAAATAAAAAAAGAAAGCCAAGCGAAACAACATGATTTTGAGGTGATTTCAAATCAAGTTGGCTCGTATATTGGGAAATTGAGTGGTAATGGCAAAGTGAAAAAAGTTTCCCCTTACTTCTCTGAGAAAGAGGCCGAGAAACAGTTGGGAAATTTAAAAAATCATATTCAACTAGAAAAGCAGAAAGAAATACAGGTAAAAGAGGTGGAAACCGATATTCAATTCAAAGAAAATAGGGAAAACGACTAAGGAGGAAACATATGACTTCGTTAAAAAAATTACAAATCTTACTGATGTTTACTGCAATTCTTTTACTTTTACATATCGCCCCAGAGCAAGCATCTGCAGCAGCCAATGTATCAGCAAAAATCAAAGAGGGACTGAAACAAGTGCAAACATTGTTAACGGGGCTTGTTGTTACAGTAGGCATCTGCGTATCCATATGGATCATCATTAAAAAATTACCAGGCGTGGATGATCCTCATACCAAAAACGAAATGTTTCGTGGAGTAGGAATGGCTTTGGCAGGGGTAGGGTTAGCAGCCGCAATCGTATGGCTTGTTCCGTGGATGTACGCGTTATTCGCGTAATTGAGGTGAACTAGAGATGACTGAAAAAGAAGAGCTTAGAGAGGCTCTCAAAGCGTTACTTGGAGAAAAAAACAGTCGCAAGGGGAAAACGTTTGTTTTCCCTGATAATGTCGATCGATCTTATAACATTGTTAAGGGCTTATCATTAATGAATTTCTTTAGATATATATTACCGGCGGTCGTTATTTCCGCCATTATCTTGTTCATTCCCCCTTATACATTGGGATTTATGATGGTTAAATTGTTCTTTATGGCCCTTTTGCTGTTAAGCTCCTTAACCTTTGCTGTTTTACGTCCCATATCTGCTCGGTCAAATATCACATATAGTAGCTATTTAAAACGAATTATTTATTACAACAATAGACAGAAGATGTTCTTTATGAAATCGAATAAAAGGGATGATTTCCGTGGTTAATTATAATAAGAAAATGGATAGGGAAGAATTTGACTATGAAGTAGAAACCCTTATTAAAAAAGGGAAATCGACAATTCAAGACATAAGTATTATCGAAGGGATATACAAAGACTATGTCCTTTTGAAAAATGGTTATCTGACGTCCATTCTGCAAGTGAGTGGTATCAACCTTGATTTGTTGGCGGAGTATGAACAGAATCGTTTATTTGAAGATTACGGTTCATTCTTAATGAGTCAAGTCCATGATCAATTACAAACCATATCGATGACGGTTCCAGTGGATTTCCGTTCCTATAACTTAGGTTGGAAAAAACGCTATTTGCACGAACTGGAGAATAAGGATAACACAGGTAATGAATACAAGCGAGCCCTAATCACATCTTACATCGATCATTTCCAAGGGATAAGGATGAAAGATGAAATGTCGACAAAACAACATTTTGTTGTCATTAGGGAGAAAATGAATAAACGTACGTTCCAAGATTTAGAACGTGCTGAAACTATTCTAACAAAAAAGGTGGAGGAAATGACAAACTCCCTGCGATCTACTTTTGAAACGTACGATATAACGATTAGAAAATTGTCTGAGAAAAATACGTTATCGTTGCTATACAGATCCTTTGATTTTGAAATGTCAAAACTATACGGATAACCGGTTCGGAAAGGAGCAAGTCAAATGCCTTTTTCTTTAGCTACTTTATTTTCTTTAATAAAACGTGAAAATAAGCAGGACGAACAGGTGAACCAAGGTCCCGAAGACATTTTGCATGGGATGTTAGAGACCGAAGAACTTAATTCCATTTATCCTTTTGTCTGGAAGGAAAATAAGAATTATATCGAAAGTGGTGGCAACTTTATTAAGGTGCTGGCTGTCGTTGCTTATCCTAAAGAACAAAAAGGGAACTGGCTATCGGATCTGAAGCGCTTAAAAGGAAACATATCCTTTGTCCAGTACCTAGAACCGTCCAATTCAGAAGGCATGATTAGCTATTACAATGACTCTATTAAAAATAAAGATGCGGAACTATTAAAAACAAGAGATCCAGCCACACGCATCAGGTTGCAATCCGAACTGGAAAGCGCAAAATATCAACTAAATCAGGTACTATCCAACCGTTCTACCTTTATGTATCTGTATACATACATCTTCATTCAAGCTGCATCCTTAGAAGATCTGAAGACCTTAGAAGACAATGTCCAGAGGATATTAACGAAACTAAGAATGAAAGCTCTAAACCCTCATTACGCAACACCGATGGCATTCTGGTCGGCTCTGCCTTTAGGGGATAATCAATTAAAGGATTATACCTATCAGATGTGCAACAGTGAAGCGGCCTCCTCTTTCTTTCCGTTCGACGATTCAGAGATTTGCTATTTATCCCCGACGGCTCAGGTGGAAGGGATCAATAAAACAACCAATTCGTTGGTTGCGATAGACTATTTGGACACACAACGTACATTAAATCAAAATATGGTGGTCATTGGGACATCAGGTGTTGGAAAATCTACCTTTATGGTTCAAAAGATTCTTCGCTGCTACGCCATGGGAATCAAGATATATATCATTGATCCAGAAAATGAGTACTCGCATATTGTGAAAATCCTTGGAGGTGAAGTTGTTCATCTCAGTAGTAATAGTTCAACGAAAATCAACCCTTTGGAGATATTCTCCACAGAAATTACGGACACCGAAGAGTTTAATGATGATTCGGAATTCATAAGGGACCTTGTTAAACAAAAGGTTCAACGTCTTAAGGCCTTTTTCAAAGTTTTAAAAGCTGACTTATCCCAGGTTGAATCTAGTATTTTAGATAAGACACTGATCAACCTTTACAATCGTTTTTCCATTAATGAAGAGAGCAATTTTACAAGTTTAATGGCAAAGGACTTCCCGATTCTCGAGGACTTTTATGACGATTTAGGTACATTGAAGACAAATGATTTAGAACGCTATGAAAAAATACAGGATTTTTATTTTATCCTGGAAAGTTATGTTCATGGATCTAACTCGTTATTCAATGGCCATACGAACGTGAATATCAACAACTCTCTATTCTCTTTTAATCTAAAATCCCTACAAAATGAAGTGGATGTGCAGGCTGCTTGTTACTTTAATATCTTTGGTTTCCTATGGGATGAAGTGACGAAAACAAAAGAGGAATTGGTGTACCTATTTATTGATGAATTCCACTTCTTATCAAAGAACCCGGATTCGATGAGATTCTTTTATCAAGCTTATAAACGATTTAGGAAGTATAATGCCGGCGCTATCGCAGGCACGCAACAAATTATCGATGTACTGGATACCGAGGATAACCTAGGGGCAGCTATGATTGAAAATAGTCACACAAAAATATTTTTTGGACTGGACAATAAGGGTGTTGAAGATGTGGTTAAAAAAATCAATCTATCATTCTCTGATGAAGAGATTTCCTTATTACGAGCGAAACGTCAGGGAGAGGCATTAATTGTTTACGGGTCTCAACGTGCATTTATTCGGGTTGAGCTCACGCAAGAAGAGCTACGACTTTGGAATAAAAAACGGTACCTTGAAAAATATGGTTTAGATCCTGATGAAATCCCTGATTATGAGGGAAGGAATGAAATGACTCCCATTGAAAAAGAAGAAGTTCGAAATTTTGTTCTGTAAAGGGGGAGACAACAGTGAAAATCCAATTATTTGAACTCGGAACGTTATTCATCCTTAAAAATAGGCACTATCGTTTAGAAATTGCGACAAATAAGGTGTTGGCTGAACGGGTAGAGGACCTTACAGAACTTCAGGAAGAACACCCGTATTTCTTTACACTGAAAGATATAAAAAAAGAAAACGATCGCTTGATTCTTGATTATGAAATGGAGGAATGTTACGAACCTCTACAAATAGCCAAATCATATTCAACCGTATTACGGCTTGCTTTATTAAATCAGTTGCTAGAATTGGATCCTTTACACAATTTTAAGGGGAAAGTGCTGATCCACCCAAGAAACATTTTCTTTAAAGATATGAAAAAACTAAAGTTTCTATACAGAAGCAATCAATGGTTGCCCTTTGAAGGCCATATTGAAAAATTAGAACAATACAAAATTTTAACCCTATCAATGTTTTCCCGTTTTTCCTATGAAAAGTATAAACGGGAAAAAGAAAATCTGCTTAAAAAGGAAAAAGATGAGTTTTTCTTCCGGATTGAAAATGCTGGCTCCGTTGAGGATTTGAAAGAGCTGATTGCTAGTAAACTTCAGGAGGAGGAAACGATGCATTTTTTCGGATTAGAAGCGGAAAAACAAAAAATCAAAAAGCAAAAGAGGATCCTTACAGGAATTTCTATCGGAATCTTTGCTGCAGTCTTTACTTTGGCTTTTTTTCTTCAACAAATGGCAGTCAAGGAAGCGGAAATGGTTTATGCAACAGAACTTGAAAAAGCTGAACAAAAATCAACATTTTATAAACTATTAAGTGAAGACAAATATGATGATGCCCTTTCCTTGTTGAAGAAAACGGGTGGTTCAAAAAAAGAGTTTGCGAATCTTTTCTTTGAAAAAGGTGAATATCAACAGGCAATAGAGGCAGACGATAACTTGATAAAGCCTAGTGTGGAAGCCTTATATAAAGCGAATAAAAAGGAAAAAATACTAGAATTAGAAGCTGAAAGTGACTATCTGGACATCGAAAAGAAAATAGTAAGCTATGATTACAGCGTTTTGTTATCGATGCAGGCTTTTACAAAGGATGAGGACCAACAACTTCGAATCGGACAAGCCTTTGCTGAACACGGGGATCTAACAGATGCCAACGATCTCAATAAGAGGTTAAAAAACAAAGAATTAACGGTTACGATCAGAAAAAAGGAATTGCAAAACCAAGTGGCTCAATTAGAACAACAAATAAAGAGTCTCAAAAAAAAGAAAGACGTAAAATCAAAAGATATTAAGGAACAGCTTGATCCAAAGAATAAGGAGCTCACAACATATAAAACGGAACTTGATAAACTTGATAAGAAATTGGGTTTTAATTAAGTGTCGGCAACAGTTGCTGTGAAGGGAACCGTTTTTGTTGTCCGGTACTGGAAGGAAATTACGATAGGCGTCGTATTCTCCTTAATATTAATGGCGGGCTTATTACTCGGAACTCAATCTCAAGAGGAGCCAAAGGGATATATTAACTCACCATTTGGAACGGCTAATGTTCCACCTCATATTGAACAATGGAAGGGCCTGCTTCAAGAATATACGACGAAGTACGGAATACCGGAATACACGGATTTTCTACTGGCCCTCATGTATCAGGAAATAGGAAACTCACAAACCTTGGATATTATGCAAAGTTCTGAATCTGTCGGGTTACCGCCAAACGCCATTCAAAACCCGGTAATGTCCGTGAATTTAGGGGTTCAACATTTTAAATCGGTGTTAGAGGATGGACAAAAGAACGGGGTGGATTTTCCAGCTATTGTTCAGTCATACAATTTCGGTTCTGGTTACCTGAGTTTTATTTCTTCAAACGGAAAAAAACATTCCATTGAATTAGCCCAACAATTCTCATTGGCCCAAACTGAAAAACAAGGATGGAGTTGTTTGGATTGGAGGGCACCTTACTGCTATGGAGACTATACGTATGTGGAGAAAGTGATGGGAAATCTAATGCCGACGGGAATTGCTGTCGGTAGTGAAGATGTTTCCCCATTGGGGGAACAAGCATTTAATGCGATTATCACAGAAGCGAATAAATATGTAGGCTGGCCATATGTATGGGGAGGTTCAGATCCCCATAGAGGATTTGATTGTTCGGGATTTACACAATGGATATTTGCTAAAGTGGGGATAAAGCTACCACGAACTGCTCAAGAACAATATGATGTGTCGTCGAAAATTTCGCCATCTGAAGCAAGACCAGGTGATTTTATCTATTTTACTGGAACTTATGAGACCAACAAATATATCACACATATCGGGATTTACATAGGAGATGGCAAAATGTTTGATTCTAACGGTTCGGGTATTGGAATCCATGACATACATTCGTCTTACTGGAAATCTCATTTAGCTGGTTTTGGTAGAGTGTCCCATTAGGAGGAAAACACCATGAATAAATTTTTCGCTACGTTGTTAGGACTATCCATCCTAGCGAATATGATTTTAGGATTTATGTATGTTGGTCAAAAGACCATAATGACTCAAGCAGAAGATCAAAATATCGAAACCAAAAAACAGATGGGTCAGTTGAAAAGTAAAGTGAATGCAAAAGACAAGGAACTGAATACCTTTCAACGGAATGCAACCTATTATGAAATTGAACATAGTGAAGAGGTTAAAAGCTTTGTAGACGAAACTTTTAGAGGACTTTTTAATTACGATAACAAAAATTATGCTTCACGTTTTGATCAGGTCAAAGGTCGGTTAGCAGAGTCCGTTATTTCAAAATTGAAAGCTTCAGGAGAAATGGGCAGTATGGAAATTGAATTCAAAAATGAAGTGAAATCTTTACATCTTTATCTAAGTGCTGTTGAAAAAGACCAAGCAAAAGCGCTGGTAAAGATGGAAACACAATACTCTGTAGGTGGCAGTGCATTCCCCAGGAAAAATCAACTGTATGAGGTCACGATCGCTTTGGATGGAGAGAAAAGGCTCGTTGATAAATTAGAGTTAATGGGGTCTTTCGAACCTTTTGAAGAGAACTGAGTGTATCGAATGTTTTGTCGGATTTACAGAGATTGAAAGTAATCAAAAAGGAGTGGATCCTTTTGAAAGTGATGGGAATACGCCTATTGTTAATGGCCTTTTTATTAGCCATATTTGAACTGATTGTGATCAACATAGCGGGTATTCTTCCGTTTCTTGCGGCACATCAAGCCAACATATCCGGTGCCCCGTTAATGGCCTTTGTCATTGAAAACCTCATGAACCCTATTGGAACATCCACCAGCATGATTGAAAAAAAGAATCCACTTTTCCTCATGGGTAGTGCAGCTGTAATCGTATTAGCCGTCTTTATGGTCTTTTTTACGAATGGCGGCAAGGGTAAATATGAATTAGCGGATAAATACGGTGTTCATGGTTCAAGTAGATTTGCTCAAAAGCACGAAATATTTACGTATGGTGAGACGGTTGAGGTTCCAGCCAAACAGCTTATGCAGGATCTAGATGCGAGTATGCTAGATTCGAAAGGGGAGAAATGACGTGGCTTCCGATTTTATGAAAAATAATGGGATCATAGCAGGCGTTTTAAACCATTCAGTGATTGTGCAGCCAACGGATTCGAATCTTCCAAATCGAAACCACTTTGTAGTCGGGGGCCCTGGTTCATCCAAAACGCAAGGGTATGTTGTGCCCAATGTGTTACATGAAAAAGAATGTTCCTTAGTGGTAACGGATCCCAAAGGCGGCGCGACACGTTCCTAAGTGAAAATCTTAGGCATTGTCGAACTCTATAGTTCATCAATGAACTGTTATTCCGAGAAGTCAAATGATGGGGTAACGCCCTGAAGGGCTTCCTTTAATCCTCCGACATGCGAGGTAGTTAGCAAGAACTTAATCGTATGAAGCTCGGTGAAGTCGGCTGAGAGATACCGTAAACTCTTTATGAGTTCGAAAGTCGTCCAGAGGTGGTCGATGTATCCTATAAGCCGGAAGTCTAAAAAACACCTATGGTTAGGATGCACATAATGAACCAAATGCGAATTGTGGTTTGTGCGGACGAATCCCTGATGGTACGGGTCTATATCGGAAGTAAGTCGAAAGGCTTACAGACACATATAAGTGTCGCTACTGTGGATTAGTAAGACTCGCCTTTATGAAAATCCATATATCGTTACAGGCGATATTACGGTAGCAGGCTCATAGGGGAAACCTAATGGTGTATGTACAGATAGGAATAACGGAACGTGGTAAGCTGCTAACGTTGAGGACTTGCTATCCAATGAAACGGTTTTAGGGAAAACAATAGGGATAGTACCTACTTGTATAACCTAGATTTATAGCAGTGAAAGTGGTGGCATAGTACCTATGAAACGTGTAACGAACGTGGAGGGATGGCCACTAGTCGATTGAAGACTGACAGTTACTAGAATGGTTCATACATGGTTTCGAGTAAGACTAAGAGATGTAATTCTCCAGATAAGACAGGAGGTTACAGCCCATGTTGAAGAAAACCAAGTTGCGACACAATGAATATTACGACATGCAAAAAGTGTATGACGGACTTTATTCAAGTAGTCAAAACGGTAACAACTTTTATAAGTTAACTGAAATTATTGGTTCAGAAAGAAATATACGATTGGCATATCGTAACATCAAAACAAACAAGGGTAGTAAAACGGCTGGTACTGATGGTCTTACTATCAAGGATATATGGCATTTAAATGATGACCAGATTATTTGTGAAGTAAGAAAAAGGTTAACGAATTATACGCCACAGCCAGTGAGAAGAGTATTTATTCCAAAAGAAGGTTCTGACAAGAAAAGACCGTTAGGTATCCCGACGATTTGGGACCGATTAGTTCAGCAGTCTATTCTTCAAGTACTTGAACCAATTTGTGAAGCAAAGTTCCATCCTCATAGTTATGGTTTTCGACCGAATAGGAGTACACATCATGCATTTAGTAGGATGGTAAGCCTCGTAAATGTCGGAAGACAACATTACTGTGTTGACATTGACATTAAAGGTTTCTTCGATAATGTCAACCATGGAAAATTGCTCAAACAGATATGGACTCTAGGAATAAGAGATAAATCACTTATAAGCATTATTTCCAAGCTACTAAAATCTGAAATTGAAGGTGAAGGAATTCCTAATAAAGGGACTCCGCAAGGTGGAATTATCTCACCACTTTTGTCAAATATAGTTCTGAATGAACTAGATTGGTGGATAAGTAGTCAATGTGAAACATATAAGCCCCATCGAGCAAATTCTATTGGATTCAGACAGTATGCTAGGAAATATACAAAGCTTAAAGCTGGTTACATCGTACGCTACGCAGATGATTTTAAAATCATGTGTCGCACATACCAAGAAGCCAAACGTTTCTATTATGCGACTGTTGACTTTCTCGAATCCCGACTGGGATTAGAAGTTAACGAACAAAAATCTAACGTAGTTAACCTGAAGAAAAACTCTTCTGACTTCTTAGGATTCAAGCTCAAAATTGTCAAGCAAAATAAAGCCAGATATGGCTACATTGCGAAAACATCAATGAGCAATAAGTCAATTTCAAAAACGAAGAGAATCTTAAAGAATAGAGTTAAAGAGATACAGCATGAGCCTACTGCTGAAGCAGTAAAGAGGTTCAATATTACCCTTGTTGGAATTCAGAACTACTATAGATATGCCACAACAATTTACATGGATTTAACAGATGTGAATTACGCTCTCTTAAAATCCATAAAAGCCAGGCTGAAAAAGAACGCTACAACGGTAAAGTTCAGTGAAACAAGCGTACTGTTTAGAAAGAAAACTAAAGGTATAAAACCTAACACTAAGATATTTTCTGTACAAGAAGCGCCACTCCTACCAGTTACAGGGGTTCATCATAAAAACCCATGGAATTTTAGTCAAAGTATCTGTAACTATACAAGAGCAGGCCGCAGTAAAGTACACAAAGGTCTTAAAGCGATTCCTAGAGATGTTCAAACACAAGTGATGAACACCTACTCTAAAAATAGGAGCATTGAGTACAATGATAATCGTATCTCAAAGTACATCGCACAATATGGAAGATGTTATGTCACAGGTGAGCCGATTGGAGTTGATCGTGTCCATTGCCATCATGTTATACCAAGGGCAGAAGATGGGTCAGATAAATACTCCAACCTAGTTATTATTGATATTTTCGTACACAGGCTGATTCACATCACCAGTGTTGATAAAATCGCTAAGTACCTTAGGTACTTCAATCTAAACAAGAAACAATTGGATAAACGGAACTCACTGAGGAAAGCGTCTGGCAATGAACCGATAACAACGTAGCTTAAATAAGTCAGTTGGAAACGATGGAACGCCGTATGCGCGGAAACGTGCTCGTACGGTGTGAAGTGGGGGAAAAGACGGCGATAATTTCAAACTCTTACCTATCACTATAGGTCTATGAACTAACTTCCGAAGTCAAACGTAGACAAGGCTATGAAGTCCATGTGGTGAATTTTTCAGAAATGGGATACTCAGATCGATATAATCCCTTCGATTACGTTAGAGAGGAAATACAGGCTTCCACGGTAGCGAATGCCATTATCGCTTCCAAAAATGACCCGAAACGAAAAGATTTTTGGTACAATGCCCAATTTAGTTTGTTAAAAGCACTTATCTTATACGCCGTTCATGAATTACCACCCGAACAACGTAACATGACGGGTTTGTTAGATTTCTTACAGGAATTTGACCCAGAAGCAAGTAAAGACGGAGCAAGTGAGCTAGATGGACAGTTTTTAAGAATGGACAAAACACATCCAGCTAGAAGGGCTTATGAGTTAGGATTTAAAAAATCCCAAGAAAAAACGCGAGCGAATATTATTATTTCTTTACTTACGACGATAGGTGACTTTACTTCAAGTTCGGTCTCTCGATTTACAAGCTTTTCCGACTTCTTTTTAGGTGATGTGGGAAAAAGGAAATTGGCCTTATATGTGATTATTCCCGTTATGGATTCTACATGGGAAGGGTTAATTAATTTATTTTTTAACCAAATGTTTCAGGAGTTATATAAAGTAGGAGCTCAAAACAGAGCTAAGCTTCCTCAACCAGTGATCTTTATTTTAGATGAATTTCCGAATTTAGGAAAGTTTCCCGACTATGAAAAATTCTTGGCAACCTGCCGGGGCTACGAAATTGGAGTACTTACCATCGTTCAAAGCATCACTCAATTGCAAGAGAAGTATGGCCGGGAACAAGCAGAATCCATTTTAGGGAACTGTGGAACAAAAATCTGTTTAGGGAATGTCAATGAAACGACCGCTAAATACTTTTCAGGGTTAATGGGAAAAACCACCGCGAAAATGGAAACTGGTTCAATTTCAAAATCAAAAGGACAATCATCCAGTTCGTCTTCTTCCTCAAGCTTTTCTTATTCAGCACGCAACTTGATGAATGTCGATGAAATTTTAACGATGCATAAAGATGACGCTATCGTAATCATCACTGGAAAACACCCAATAAGGGTTAAAAAAGCCTATCAATATGTCCTGTTTCCAAATGTAACGAGCTCATTACGTGTAAGCCAATTAAGTTATCAGAATAAACCATCACAAGAAGTGTTGGATTGGCTGGAAGGGAAAAGAGAGGAATATGATGAGTATATTAAATCAACGGAACGGCAAGAAACATTAGAAAAAGCGGAAGTTGAAATGCATGAGAAACAGGTCGTAAAAGCTGAAAAAGAGGCTGAAAGACAAGTGGAACTGGCCATGAGCTTCTTTTCTAAAATGAATACTACTTCTAGTACCAATCCATCAAAAGAAGGGGGATCTTAAGTTGATAAAAATAACGTTGTTTATACCAACATTCATTTTACTTCTATTACTCGCTGCTTGTAATGGAGGTGGTGAAAGCTTTGAGCCGAAGGTTGAGCAAGAAAAGGCGACAGAAGTGATAAACAGTGTGTTAACTTCATTTGAGGATCAAGAGAAGGTGGCTGAAGCAAAAACAAGTGATGAAGCAAATGTAACCGCTTGGAAGAAGTTAAAAGAAAAAAATATTGCTGCTCTCTCAAAAGATTTAGAAGTAGAGGATCAAAAGAGGCTACTTTATCTTTTGACGCTTAATAAAGCTGACGATCTTAGTAATGGAGAAACAAAATCTAATATATTATTTACACATAATACAGAAATTAAAGATGTTTCACTTGACCAAGAAAAGAAGATATTTACTTTTGATATAGAGCGCAGTGGATTTGATCACAAATTAATTACCTTAGATAAACAGGAAGACGTTTGGAAAATCGTAACCGTTCAGGATCCTGAATAAGAGGTGAATCAATTTGTTTGATTTTAAAGAAAAGATTGTAGAAGCCATTCAGGGAATGCTAGAGGATTTTATTGAATGGGCACTTTTAATGTGTAATGATCTTTTACTGAAGCAAAACGCTGAAGTAGAGTTCCTTTCATCCGTCAATAATCTTTTGCTTGCCCTAACCTCAACGATAGCTGTAACGATCATTTTATATAAGGTTATAGAGGTTATGTCAAGAAATGCGGCAGGAGATGCCATTGCATATGGACCTGTGATTGTAAATACGTTAAAAAGCGCCCTACTGATTCCAGCGATGCCTTTTGTTCAGAAAATCTTATTAGAAGAAGTTGCTTATAATATGGGAAATTGGATGATTGGAGAAGGAAGTAAGGTTAGTCAGGAAAAAATAGCTGCTATGTTAGAACCCAGAAACTTTGAAACACTTCATTTCCAAGGGGCTGCTCTTCTTATATTGTTAGCTGTCTTTGCAATAGCGTTTATTGCATTCTTATTTTCAGTAGCGATATTCCACGCGGATGTGATGTTCCTATATTTATTAAGTCCGCTTGCTTGTGTGTCGGTTATTGCGGATGATAATGAATATTTAGGAGTTTGGTGGCGTGAATTACTAAGTCAGATCGTTACGATTCTTTCCAAAATCTTTTTATTTGTAATAGCTTTAAGTATATTAATCAATGAAAATCTTACATTTCTTAATTTTCTATTACTCATGGGATGCTGTATTCTCTTGATTAAGAGTCCTTCGGTCCTTAGAAACATGTGGTATTCATCTGGGTCGGGCAGAGGCATGATGGGGGCTATGGGTGGGACAACGAAACTAGCTGCTAGAAGATTTTTATTAAAAAGGTAGAGGCGACTTAATTGTCGTTTTTATTTTGCACGCAGAATAAAAGTGTTGACTTACATATTCTCTTATTCAACATTGCATCGTCCTAGTTCTGGAATACATAAGTAAGTTGAACAAAAAAACTACTCGATAGGAGAGTTAAAAAGAACAATCCCATAGATTCCAGAAGAAAAATTTATCTTGTTGCTCTCGTGAGGTTTACTTGTAAATTATTTTAGAAATAACCTCGATAGAATATATATTTCAATCTAATATGCAAGTATACAAGGTGATTCAAAACAAATGTTTCAAAGTGATTTGATTATGATTCGAATTGTATACAGGATGAGTTGAAGGAAGTATGGTGATGAATACAGAATAAGTCAATAAGATGATTTAGGAGGGAATTGCATGACATACTTGGAACAATTTGCACGTAATCGGAGAAGAAGAGAAAAGACCGAGGTATTAACCGCACGCATCCCAGAAAGCTTGTACGGTGATTTCAAAGGTTACTGTGACGAACTGAATTTATCTATCAGTGAAGCGGTTTGTCTCCTGGTAGAGCGTGAAATGGCAGGGAATGAAAGGGTATCTGGGGAACTAGCAATCACGGACGAATACAAAATGAATGATGATGTAGTCAATGTGAATACAGAGGTAGTCAATAAGGTTGCAAAAAGAAGTCATTCAAATACAAATAGATTTGTAACGACACAATGGCAAGTAGACGCACAGCTTCCATGTCCATATTGTGGTCAGTGGTTGGCAGCGACTAACTTCGCCAGACATGCCAAGCGACACTTAACAACCACACAGGATATTTTTACGAATGAGAGATTTAGAGAGAAAATCAAAGAAATGATCCAGACGAAAAAAGCTGAAAAATGAACTAAATGAAGAGGTAATTTTGGATTAACAATAGTATATAAGGGGGAAGGGAGTTTATTCCTTGAAAGAGCAATCAAATAATAAAAACACAGCTTCAATTAGTGAAAACAGCATAGGCTGGTGGAAAGCAATTATAGAGTCAATCAATGACGGTGTTCTAATGATTGATCATAATGGGTATGAACGAATGATCAATCTTGAATATACACGTATTACTGGTTTACCACCAGATATCATTGGGAAGCCACTGGGAAAATATCGGCCCGGGCGCAACCTGAACTTTCCGCAGATTCATTGAGACCATCAAAACTTACTAAACGTTGTAAATCCACATTTACTTATGCTACCCCAATTATGTTTTTACTCTTGGAAAAATCTTTCAATCTACACTATTTTTTTGTATGGTCTTATTAGGAGGTGATTTATGGTGAAAGAAAAATGTTCCCTTTACGATAAATTACCGTAAGATTTATTTGCTGGGTTTTATTTTGAAATAAATAAGAACATTGAAAAGGGAATCTTGTCTGATGCCATGTATCATGAAATTAGATTAATGGAACAATCAGCATTAAGAAGGGGGATCTCACTTGAATACATACATGATAATGGTCCCCGTATAATTGAAGCTGAGAAACTACTAAGAGGAACAACCAAGCAACACTAAATCGTAGAGTAAGAATTCTAAAAATGTTTTCTAGTAATCCTTGGAAATGTAAGCGCTTTCTGTTATAATAAAGATGGGTTGGATGGCATGTGTGGCTGTCATAGTATCTGGCGTAGGCGGGGCCGATACCGGAAGAGGGCTTAGAGAAAATATCCTTTTTTAATTGAATAAAATCATACATAAACAATAAAAGAGAAAAACGATAGACCCTTTGGCTCCCAAAGGGTCTATTTTGGTATAACTTCATTTAATGGAGATGTGATTTTTAATTTAATCGATTAGAGAGAATTGCTCCTAGTGCGAAAGCTAGGCCTTTTTTGTGAAGGATGTTTTTTCAAAAAAAACAGACCGACAGCCAATCTTTCATATTTGCCCTTTAACTGAAATTCACCAGTTGGTTGAAAGAATTTTCAGAATTTAGCTATTGTAATTTATCAGAATAGTTAGTATTATTATACCTAACTAAATTAGTTAGGTGGTATGTTGATGACGAAAAATAAAATTAAAGACGTTGCATACAAGCAATTAGCTGAGAAAGGCTATGAGCGTGCAACTCTTTCAAGCATTGCTAAAGAGGTGGGTATTAAAACGCCGTCCATTTATGCTTTTTATAAAAGTAAAGAAGATTTATTTATGGCTGTATATAAGGATCTGTTGCAAGATAATCACCGTCACATAAAAAGTTCAATTGACAATCTAACAAATGGAACGGTAAAAGAAAAGCTTTATCAAATATTAGAAGCGATATGTCATTATCATTTAAGTCAACCTGAGAAAACGGCAGCCTATATGAAATTTACCTTTTTCCTTCCTCCGACTTTAAACGATGAAGTAAAAGAAACGTTTAGCGAGATGGAAGAGGTTCTTGGTGAGATGCTTGAAAGTATCTTTTCGGAGGGAATTAGGCAGGGGGTGTTAAAAAATCAACCTATTGATGACTTAATTGCCTCCTTTCTATGTTTAATGGACGGAATCTTTTTGGAATTGCTCTATTATCAACACCAGGAAGACAAATTTAAAAGACGGGTAGAGCAAACCTGGAGCATTTATTGGAATGGAATTTATAACGATCATGAAAAAGCAGCTTCCTCTGATGAACAAAGTAAAAAAAAATTGTGACTATAAATAGGGGGCTGCGTCTATGAAAGAGGAAAAAGTTATTACAGATTTTGCACGAGAGGCCGTACCAAAGGAATTGCGAAGATCATGGTTTTCCATGTTTTCGGTATTAGTCGCTATCGGGGTCGACTTATCTGCGGTTATGTTAGGGGCGGAATTAGCGAATGGGATGCCGTTAAATCAAGCAATTTTATCGGTTTGTGTCGGATCGCTCATTCTTGCCATTTTATGCACGATTTGTGCGATTGTCGGAGCTTCCACCAATCTTTCTACATCAATGATTACAAAGTATGTATTTGGAAAATATGGTGCTCAAGTGTTTTCTATTGTCCTCGGAATATCTTTACTTGGGTGGTTTGGGGTACAAGTGGGCTTTTTTGCTACCAATGCGCACACAGTTTTACAAGACGCCTTTCACGTATCCATCAACGTTAAAGTCCTTTCTTTAATTGGCGGTCTACTGATGATGACGACCGCCATTTTTGGGTACCGGGCTATTGAGAAATTAAGCGTGTGGTCTGTGCCGCTATTATTAGGATTAATGCTGTTCACCTTATTTTTAACGCTGAAAAATTATTCGATACCCGTAAGTATTCCAAAAGCAGGAGGATTTACGTTTGGCAGTGCGATCTCGCTTGTTATTAGTATTTTCATAGTAGGAGCAACGGTGCAGCCGGATATTTCACGTTGGGCAAAAAGTAAAAAAGATGCAATCATTGCTACATTTTTCGGAATTTTTATTGGAAACAGCTTCATGATTATCCTAGCTATTTTAATGTCAAAGGCAATGGGAACTGATGATATGATGAAAATTTTTATCACGCTTGGACTGGCGATTCCAGGAATACTCGTATTAACGCTCGCACAATGGACGACGAATACGTCGAATTTATACTCTTCTTCGCTAGGTTTTTCGATAGTTTTCACGAAAATTCAGAAAGAATGGTTAACGATTATTTTAGGAATCATTGCAACAATCCTGGCAGTTCTCGGTATTTATGATCAATTTCTTTCATTTTTAAATATTTTGGCGATAATAATTGCACCGATTGGTGGTATTTATGTAGCTGAATACTTTTTTGTCAAAACAGAGTTCCAACGCTATGACCTACATTTAGAGGCAAAGGCAGTCGTAAATCGTTCGATCATTGCCTGGGTTGCTGGAATGCTGATTACTTATTTGACAACTGCACAGCCGTCAGGATTAGCTTTATTTTCCCTTACAAGCGTCTCTGCCCTTGATGGCGTTTTAAGTGGATTTATTGTACAAACGGTGTTAGGAAAACTATTGAAACAAAAGGATTCGTTTCAACAAGTAACGATCGACAAAAAAGAAAATGAGGAGTTTGGACAATGAGATATATAGATGAACAGACAGTTGAAAAAATCGCATTAGGTGCAGCCGTTTTAGGAACAGGCGGCGGTGGAGATCCCTATATTGGGAAATTGATGGCGATAGAAGCCATTAGAAAATATGGACCCGTGAAGTTAATTTCATTAGATGAATTAGAGGATGACCAGTTGGTAGTAACTGTATCTGGTATGGGTGCCCCAACTGTCGCAATTGAAAAAATACCGTCAGAACATGAAATGACAGCACCATTGGAGATGTTAGAAAGAGTGCTGGGGAGAAAAGTCGATGTGGTAATGCCAATTGAAGTAGGGGGGATCAACTCTTTATTTCCAATTATCGCTGCTGCTAAAAAAGGTTTGCCAATGTTAGATGCGGATGCGATGGGGCGTGCGTTTCCAGAAGCACAAATGGTAACCTTCTATTTGGACGGGTTTGACCCATCACCTGTTACAATGGCTGATGAGAAAGGAAACACGGTCGTGTTGTATCCACAAGATGGAGTGTGGACAGAACGATTAGCACGTGCTCTCACGATTGAAATGGGAGGAAGCTCATCCGTTTGTGAATATAGTCTGTTTGGAAAGGATGTCAAGACGTCGGTTATTCCTGATACACTTTCTTTGGTTGAACGAATAGGTGAATATTTGTTAGATAATCAAGTGAAAGAACAAATAGGAATCAATAAAATGTTAAAGGAATTAAATGGATATTTTTTGTTTGAAGGCAAAATTTCAGACATTGAACGGAGGCTTAGTGGAGGCTTTACAAGAGGTAGTGCAAAGTTGGAAGGTAGTCGTAAAGACCAAGGGAAAACATTTTCCATCTATTTTCAAAACGAGCATTTAGTAGCGAAAGAAGGCGAGCATTTATTATGTTCTACACCAGATTTGATTGCTGTTTTAGATGCTGAAACGGGTTTCCCTATTACAACAGAAAGAATGAAATATGGTACACGTGTTGTAGTCGTTGCATTTCCTTGCCATGATAAATGGAGAACGCCAAAGGGAATTGAAACAGCAGGACCTCGTTATTTTGGGTACGATTTTGACTATCAACCAGTAGAAGTTCTACAGAAGGAGAGAAGATAATGTATCGCTTAGGAGTAGATGTTGGAGGAACTAATACAGATGCAGCTTTATTAGACGAACGTTTACAGGTTATTCATACGGTTAAAGTACCAACTACAAAAGATGTAGAAAGTGGGATCTTTGAAGCCATCGCAAAAGTGGTACAAGAAAGCAGAATAGAGCCTAGTGATATTGGATATGCCATGCTTGGAACAACGCATTGTACGAATGCTATTGTTGAGCGTAAACGTCTAAATAAAGTAGGTGTTATTCGAATTGGGAAGCCTGCTACAACAGCTATCCCTCCGTTTACAGATTGGCCACAAGATTTAAGAGAAGAAATTGAAGGAGCTTCTACTATTGTTTCTGGTGGCTATGAATTCGATGGACGATTGATTTCTGAGATAAATAGAGAAGAAGTGTTGAAATTTTGTAAAGAAATAAAGGGGAGTGTAGAAAGTATTGCTATTTCGGGTGTGTTTGCGCCTGTAAATAAAGAACAAGAAGAAAATGTTTCAATCTGGGTAAAGGAAGAACTTGGAAATATTCCCATTTCTCTTTCTAATGAAATTGGTAGTATCGGTTTACTAGAACGTGAAAATGCCACTATTTTAAATGCAGCCTTAATGACAACGGGTCAAACTGTTATTAAGGGATTTTCTAAGGCATTAAGTAATCTCGATATTAAAGCGGAAATGTTTTTCAGTCAAAATGATGGGACATTAATGAATGCAGCTTATGCCCTTCGTTATCCGATTCTGACCATGGGGTGCGGGCCAACAAACTCTATTCGAGGTTCAGCCCATTTATCAGGATTAAAGGATGCCATTGTACTTGATGTTGGAGGAACAACAAGTGACCTTGGTGTATTAACAAGAGGATTTCCAAGACAGTCTTCTTTAGCTGTAACAATTGGTGGTGTAAATACTAATTTTAGGATGCCTGATATTTTATCAATTGGGCTGGGCGGTGGAACTCGCATTTTTGGATTAGACGAAAATTTTACGATTGGGCCGGAGAGTGTAGGCTATGAGATTACCAGAAAAGCACTTCTTTTTGGTGGAGATGTATTAACTACTTCAGATGTTGTGACGCGTTTAGGACATGCTTTTGAGGATAAAGCAATGCAGGTTGACCAGTTATCAATAGAGCTTTGTAATAATGTATATAAAAAAATGACAGATATGTTAGAGGATGCAATTGATCAAATGAAAACGAGCTCAAAAGAAGTACCACTTATTTTGTCAGGTGGTGGGAGCATTATTGTTTCGAATTCTTTGAAAGGGGTTTCAGAGGTCGTTAGGCCAAAACATTTTGAGGCCGCAAATGCAATTGGAGCAGCACTTGGTCAAATTAGTGGTGAAGTTGAAAAGGTTTATAGTTTAGAAGGAATTTCTCGTGAAGATGCTATCCATCATGCTAAAAAGTTAGCTACTGAGGAGGCAATAAAGGCGGGAGCAAATAATGCCACTATATCGGTGGTTTCTGTAGAAGATATACCACTTTCGTATTTACCTGGAAATGCATTACTAATTAAAGTAAAAGTAGTCGGCGACTTAGTTGGTTCTGGTGTAAAAATTATTTAAAAAAGTCACAGGATATTACCTTTAAGAAAATTTAAGAAGGTGCTTATAGGTTTTTATAATTTGAAAGATTGGTATTGTTAATAGAAAACAGAGTACTAAACCACATAAACAACGACGTAATTGAGTAGAAGATTACTTAAAAACGAATTATCTTGATTTTGATGTTAAGCTGCGTGGTAAGGAAAGAATTGAGAGTTCTAAAAAGGTGTTGAAGGGGGAATAATATTGCTTCAAAAGTTAAGCGATGAATTATTAATTAATACCTATCTTAAAGCAAAAAAAATAGAAATTGACCCCAGTTTTATATCGTTATTAACCAAAGAAATAAATAAAAGATTTCGTTCTGATGTAATAAAATCATTAAATTTTCTAGAACTATCATAGAAATACACCCAAACCAACAGATAGGCTTTGCAAATGAAATTGTACCAGTAACATTGAAAAAAATTTATAAGGTACAAAAACAACTCAAAGAAAAGTAGAGAAGCTAAAAACATTTTGAAATAATTGGAAAATAATATTCAAAAGAAGAAGTAGAGACAATTATCCAGTTGAAAAGCCTATTAATTAGGCTTTTTAATGTGTTTAAAAATTAAAGCAGGGGTCTTAGTCATAATTAGGAAAGGTGGAGAGTATCCTGACATTTGGTACAGTTATAAAGCAAAATGCAAGTAAGTACAAAAATAAGCAGGCTGTTATTTTTCAAGATAAAATCAAGACATATGAAGAGTTGAACACTCACGCGAACAACGCAAAAGGCGATAAAGTAGCTGTCATGTTAAAGAAACATGCTGCTTATGTCGAGATCATGGCCGGGCTGTCCAAAATTGGAGTCATCATTGTACCGATAAACTATCGCCTGGTTGGACCGGAAGTAGAATATATACTAAGAAACCCTGAAAGCCGGGGATTCATTATTTCAGAAGAATATGAAGGGATTGCCCAAAAGTTGCTTCCAAAAAACTCTCAATTAGAAACCGGACTGGTAGTGGGGGTGCGACCAATGAAATGATATTAGGATTGAAATCATTTTACACAGCTACTTACATTATGAGTGGCATAGAAGCGATGCATGTGATCAAAAAGAAGCAAGTTCACCAAGGAGTGAAGTCTGCCCAAAATCATAAATTGTTTGGATTGGCTTCATAAGCCAACAATGTAAAAGAAATCGACACTCTATGTTTCTAGCGAGTAGTTTTTGCACCAGAACCATATTATCGGTTCTGGTGCAAGAACTTGAAGACAATTGAAATTAATCTTTAAATCTTGGACATACTGATACTATTACTCTAAAAAAAGGTGTGTGATCG
>NZ_JVPL01000278.1:0-3674 GCF_001054655.1 Bacillus sp. 220_BSPC | reverse complement strand
TGACTGTATTGTTTATAATGTACTCGATTTTGTATCTCAAAACAGTTTAGTGATTGAATTGGTGCGGTTTTGATTGGATTAATAATTCTATGTACTCAAATTCATGTCCCCAATGTACTTATCTTTGTGTCTTCGTACAAATCAGAAAAAGGAGGAAGATATTTTGTATTACTACTTACTTATGTTAGTTATTATTGTTATTTCAATAGGCTTATTTTGGTTGGCTGGATTACCGAAGATTAAAACCAAAAACTTATCATTTATTATGATTGGTTTAGGTTTTAATGGATTCACAATTCCAGTGTCTTCCTTTATAGGTATAATGGCAGCCGGCGCCCCGAACAGCACTATATTTGATTTTTTGAGAGGACTTATCTTTATCCAGGTAATACCGTTTCTCATATTAATGATAGGAGTCTTAAAATGGTTTAAAAATAGTATTAATAATGCTTAATTAATTGATGGAATTAAGGCTTTAAAAAAGAACTATACACTTAATCCTTCCTTGTCACACTAACAGTTGCTTTACTTCGATAAGAGAGTTGCTTTGGTAGCTCTTTTTCTTATGGCACTAACGGGGCAGGATAGTTCCATAAGAAATGTTCAAATAACTTAGTGAAGCTATATCTCTCGATTGATTAAATATACATTATAATGTATATTTATAACGTGAAGAGAGGGATATAACTTGGAGATTAAATTTGCTGAGGTTTCAGATGCATCGATAATACACGACTTAATGATAAAAGCATTTATGGAATATAAAGACGAAGTACCACCTTCAAGTGCTTTGGAGGAAACTGTACAGTCGGGTTTAATTGCTTTAAAAGACGGTGAGCAGGGTTTAATTAGCTATGTTGATAATGAGCCAGTTGGAATGGTTCGTTTTCAATTAAACGAAGATGGTTTATATTTTTATAGGCTATCAGTAATTCCAGAAAAACAGTGTCTTGGTATTGCGAAAAAAATATTAATGTCATTAGAAGATTTCGCAATAAAGAAAGAAGTAACTACTATATTTTGCAAAGTACGTATGACTGTGCCTAAAAACATAAAATTATATAGTTCAATTGGGTATGGTGTCTATGATGAGGAAGTTGTACATAAACCAAACGGTATAGATATAAAAGTTGTTTCTATGATGAAGAAACTCAGTTAGAGTAATAAGCAATAACGGAAAATCGATTGGGGAGTGGGGTTAATGCATCTGGTATGTGAAACGGCAAAATTAGAAGATTATTTGCTTGAATTAAACGAAGTTAATTTTTCTAATCCTATGATTAAGTCGAAAGTAGATGAACTTTTTAATCCATCTCAATCTGAAATTGAAAAGGCAAAAGTTGCTTATGAATTTGTTCGTGATGAAATCTATCATTCTTGGGATATCCAAGGAAAACGAGTTACATGTAAAGCATCAGATGTATTAGTCTATCAAGAAGGTATTTGCTATGCAAAATCCAATTTATTAGCTTCGTTACTACGTTCCCAGGGAATACCTACTGGTTTTTGTTATCAAAGATTAATGTTGTTTGATACACCAGAAAAAGGTTATTGTATTCACGCATTAAATGCAATTTTTCTTAAAACATTAAATAAATGGATTAGATTAGATGCTCGTGGTAATAAAGCAGGAATTGATGCACAATTTTCAATTGATAAAGAAAAATTAGCTTTTACTACCCAAGAAAAATTTGATGAAAAAGATTATCCAGTCATATATGTAAAGCCACATCCCAAGACAATTAGCGTTTTGGTAGAACAAACAGATGCATTAGAAATGTATATAAAGAATTTGCCAGAATATTTATAGTTGTTAATCTAACGGGTGCGTTTGCTGAAGATCGGAGCTGTCTTTAAGGCAGCTTTTTCGTATGGAACTATCGGGGCAGTTAGCATTCCTGTAGATCGTTAAATATCAGGTTTGAAAAAAATAGAGCCCCTCAGTAAGATACGAGTATAGAGACCAATCTAACTCAAAGTCTTAAGGAGGAAGCCCTACTATGAATTTTAAAATGCAAAACAAACAAAATCAACTAATTGAGAGAATTACGGATCAACATCTAGTTGTTGGTGTGGATATTGCCCAACACGTACACGTGGCCCGTGCTGTAAACTTTCGGGGCATTGTGGTCGGGAAACCCTTGTCTTTTGAAAATAACGAAGAGGGTTTTACTCGATTACTAAACTGGATCCAGGAACTAAAACAAACGAAAAACCTAGACACAACGATAGTCGGAATGGAACCTACCGGACATTATTGGATAAACCTTTCAAAGTGGCTAGTCAAACAAAACATGGATGTCGTCACCGTCAATCCTCACCATGTCAAAAGAAACAAAGAAAATCGTGATAATACGCAATCCAAAAGTGATAAAAAAGATGCCCTTGTCATCGCTGATATGGTGAAGAATGGCTACTATGCCTTCGTTCGTTCAACTTCAGAATCATTTGAAAAACTTCGTGTCCTTATGGCTAACCGAGATGTGATCGTTAAGCGTCTTGTTAGCTCCATCAACCAAATTAATCGCTGGGTAGATGTTGTCTTTCCCGAGCTCCGGCAAGTGTTTAAAGACGTATCATGTAAAGGGGCAATCGCAACCCTACGCCTCTTTCCTACCCCAGCTGAATTATGTTCCTTACAGCCTCAAGATATCGTAACCGGTTGGAAATCATGTATGAAGCGACATTCCGGGCATAAAAAAGCCCGTTCCCTGCTTGTATTGGCCAAGCGTTCAATTGGTACGAAACAAGCCCTTGATGCGTATAAACTTCACTTGGGACAGTTATTAGAGGAATACGATCTCGCTTCATCCCAACTCGAAAGAGTGACGCAAGAAGTCACAAACGTCTTGGAACAGATTCCATTCGTTAAGCAAATACTTGCCATTAAAGGAATCAGCGAGATTTCACTAGCGGGAATCTTAGGAGAAGCTGGAGATCTGAGTGGGTTCGCTCACGGGAATGCGCTCCTTCGTCATGCAGGATTGCATCTCGCTGAAGCAAGCTCTGGGAAGTGGAAAGGCCAAATTGTTCTTTCCAAACGTGGAAGATCACGCCTGCGGCGTTACCTCTTCCTTGCGACCATGAGTCTAGTGATGAATAACCCTGAATTTAAAGCCCTACACTCGAATAATGTTAAAGTGAAGAAGATTAAGAAAATGAAATCCATCATGAAACTTTGTGGAAAACTCGCCCGTGTCCTAGTAGGGATAGCTCGTAATGGCTCTACCTATAAACCGGAAATGATCTTCCCACTTGAACAACTAGCAGTGTAAATTTACATTCACATTGTTATTTAACGAAAGTTGGCTTATTCGTAGGATTTCAAAGAAAGCAAGAAGTACTGGATGTAATGAACAAAAGGGCAATGACCCGTTCCGTTAGCAAAACCGGCCTTCACCCCTTGGATAGGCATGACGAAGGAATGAAAGGGCATAGGATTATGACCCGTTGAGACATGGGAGGGAAAGCCTCCAGGGGCAGCGTGGAGAATGCGTGCAGTATATGTAATAATATGGGATTTTCAACAGATCCCCTATTTCAATCTGCCCTCATCTTATCAAAACGGTCCTATCTCTTTCGTTCATCTAAAGCAACCTATACCATGTGGTTTGAAATCCTGCGAATAAGCGAGTATTCGTGAGCATTATCTATTAAACTGAGGGAGTTCATTA
>NZ_JVPL01000277.1:0-8641 GCF_001054655.1 Bacillus sp. 220_BSPC | reverse complement strand
AGTGGAAATCCTGAAAATGTTATGCAATCAGAGGATTTAGCAGAGCTGCTTGTAGCCGGGTTAAAGCTTCATCCAAGAGTCGTAGTAAAGACTTCAGGATTATGGTCAACTAATCCTTAATTTGAGAAGCGATCGTCTCGTCTTGTCTATATTGGTTAAGAACTAGGAATCTAGTTGTAAATTGTACCCTTTGTAAAGGACATTTTAAAAAAGGGATTAGGCAGCCTAAAGAAGATGATCTCTGTATTGTGGAGTGACCACAGTCAAATAGACAGAAATAAAAAAGACCAATTAAGCAACCTGAGTTCTATATTGATATGGACTCAGGTTGTTTAATTTTTTCTGGAAGCGATGATGGTTATAGAATCGAATATACATACTTACAGCACCTCGAACCTCTTCAGAGGTACCGAAGGAGTTCATATAGAAACACTCCGATTTAAAGTGGCTGAAGAAATTCTCCATACAAGCGTTATCCCAGCAGTTTCCCTTTCTTGACATACTGGATTGCATTTTATATTTTTTCAAAATTGGTGGGAAGTGTATTGGTACCCCTGGTCGCTATGCAGAAGAATTCCTTTAACATTCCGTTTTTTTCTTTGCTTTTATTATTGTTATCTATTACAAGTTTTAAGTGTTCTCCGGCTGACTTGATAAGAAATGATTTCATTGTTATAGAGGTCTTTTATGGCGGATTGGAAAAGTCTCTGTCTATAAAAAAAATCAAATATGTAATGTCAGTTACCCATTTCTCATTAGGTCTGGATGCATGAAAATCCCTATTAAGAAGGTTTTTAGAAATGACATTATGCTTCTCTCTTCCCGTAATAAGGTTTCCTTTTCCGAATCAGGGACTATCACCCTAGCTCCCGCATAAAAGACGCTGGACACGCTTGTGGTTCAGGTTTAAACCGTAGATTTTATCCAGCCATACCATCCCCATAGATTACTTTGAGTTTATTGTAGCATCCTATAATTTTTTTCTTAATCTCTTCATCTTCCAGTTGCTTTTCAGAAGTCGATATTTTACGTTTTAACCATTTGTAGTATCCACTTCTTGATACATGTGCAATTTTGCATAATAACTGAATAGGGTAGTTCCTTGGACATTTCCCTAATTACCTCATACTTTTTCCTTGTCGTTACTGCCTTCATCCCCCTTTTACATCTTCAAGAGCTTTTTTAGCATGTCGTTCCGCCTCTAAACGTGTGATTTTTTCTTCTGGATCCTCCGGAGCTGTTCTTGGTCTGCCCTTACCAAGCCCCTTCGCTTTCCCTCGTTTCTCTTCCAAACCCAGTATGCCTTCAGCTTCAAAGTACCTAACCCAGCGGCGGACTTGTTTTTTATCAATTTCTAATTTATCAGCGACCGATTGATTTAACTCATATCTCCATTAAGGTATAAATCAACGGCCTGCTTTTTGAACGCTTTATCAAACGTTCTTTTAATATTACCCATAGAAAAATCCCCTCCATATATAGACAGATTAGTGTGCTTTCTTTTTTCTGGCAACTAAAAGGGGATCATATCATTGTACAGGGGTCATCTTTTTTAGGTTCCATTGATATCTGTTATGGTTATAGTAAGTGATGTAATTGTCTATTTCACGTTTTAGTTCATCTAAAGTTTTACACGGCTTAATATTTGCTTCTTCTTTAAGGTGGCCAAAGAATGATTCTATCGGTGCATTATCCAAACAGTTTCCCCGTCTAGACATAGATTGGTGTAATCCCTAGGCCCCTTACGCAAATTGATTTTCTTCAGGTGTAGGGGAGTTAATATCACGAAGTTCTTTTCAAGTAGGACGTTTTTAAATCTTGGGTAAGCTGTACGTTCTATGGATGCCAAATTGCCAACTCCTTTCACAGTAATTTGGGATAGTAACAGAATAGCTGCCCTAGCCTATTCCATCACATAATTCCTAAATTTATAAGAGGTTATTAATTTACTTCTTTTAGTTTTCTTTTATTAATTGCTCGATATAATGAACCCTGTGAAAGTCCTGTACCTTCTAAAATTTCTTTTACCGAGTATTCTTTACTGTCATAAATCCTCAAGGCTATTTCAATTTTTGATTGATCAACTTTTGGTCTACCTAGTTTCTTTCCTCTTTGCTTACTAGCTTCTAATCCTTCTTTAATTCTCTCTACAATTAAATTTCGTTCTAATTCTGCAATGACACACATCATTTGAAACCTGGCTTTTCCTGTTGATGTTCTTGTATCCATGTTCTCTTTAATAGAAACGAACTTTACACCTGTATCCTCGAATTGCTGAATAATATAAAGAATATCAAGTGTTCTTCTCCCTAATCGTGAAATATTTTTGCTACAACGGTATCACCTTTCCGTATAACAACTAGCAATGAGTTAAGTCCATCTCTATCCATTGTGTTCCCAGTAAATTTCTCTTGAACCATTTTTTCACAGACATACTCAGAAAGTAATATAATTTGTCGGTCTAAATTTTGGTCAACTGTCGTAACTCGAGTATAACCGATTATCATAATGAAGCCTCCTGCACAATTTTATAATCTAATTGTACAAGAGACATCATTTTGTAAAAGTATTTGGTAAAACTTTTGTTAACCTGTAAAATTAGTAAAATCAAGCATCAGTATTTCTCATAAACGTTGTTACAAAAAATATGGTTTTTGGTAACAATCTTTTTATTAATACAAAACCAAGCAGATATAATTATTTTGATAAACGCTCCATGAGAATAGCTTTTTCTGCTTCAAAACCAGGTTTGTCAAGTAATGCAAACATATTCTTCTTGTATGCTTCGACACCAGGCTGGTCAAATGGGTTAACTCCTAATAGATGGCCACTAATCCCACATGCCTTCTCAAAAAAGTAAATCATCTCACCGTAAGTGTATTCATTCATTTCATCCAGTTCAATCACGAGATTAGGTACTTCTCCATCTATATGGGCCATAAGGGTACCCTGAAATGCACTTTTGTTGACTTCATCCATCGTCTTACCTGCCAGGAAGTTTAATCCATCAATATTTTCTGGATCCTCCTGAATAGTCACTTCAATTCGAGGTTTCTTAATCTGTAAAACCGTTTCTAAAAGGTTACGTCGACCTTCTTGTACATATTGCCCCATGGAATGCAAATCCGTTGAAAAATCAACGGAAGCAGGGAATAGCCCCTTTTGATCTTTTCCTTCACTTTCCCCAAACAGCTGCTTCCACCATTCCGATACGTAGTGAAGGGAGGGCTCATAGTTAACAAGCACTTCAATTGCTTTTCCCTTATTGTAGAGTACATTTCGGACCGCAGCATACTGATAGCTCTCATTTGTCAATAAATCAGGATTGTTGTATTTACGGGCTGCTGCTGCTGCCCCTTCCATCATATGATCAATATCAAGTCCTGCTACGGCAATTGGTAAGAGACCAACTGCTGTTAGCACAGAATACCTTCCACCTACATCATCCGGAATAACAAACGTTTCATATCCTTCTTTGTCCGTGAGCTTTCTTAATACGCCTTTTTCCTGATCTGTAGTGGCAAAAATACGTTTTCTCGCCTCTTCTTTTCCGTATTTTTTCTCCATATAGTCACGAAAAATACGGAAAGCAAGGGCTGGCTCTGTCGTTGTTCCTGATTTGGAAATGACGTTAACAGAGATATCTTTCCCCTCTAATAGTTCAAATAAATGAGATATATAAGTAGAACTGATATTGTGACCGGCAAAATACACTTTTGTCTTATCGTTCATTTGGTTATTAAAGCTATGGGACAAAGCTTCAATAGCTGATCTAGCACCCAAATACGAACCACCGATCCCGATGACAATCAAAGCATCTGATTGATTTTGAATTCTCTTTGCAGCTTTTTTAATGCGCACAAATTCATCTTTATCATAGTTTAACGGTAAATCAACCCAACCAAGATAATTCGATCCGGGCCCTTTCTTTTCATGAAGATAACCATGAGCAACTCGTACAAATTCACTTAAATGATTTACTTCACTCTCTTTCATGAAAGATAATGCGTTCGAAAAGTCAAATGAAATGGTCATATAAATTTCTCCTTTATATTTGCTTCTATTCTTATTTTTTTTCCACAGCATGTCCACCAAATTCGTTTCGCAAAGCAGCTACCACTTTACCCGTAAAGGTATCATTGTCTAAGGAACGATAACGCATTAATAAAGACATAGCGATAACAGGGGTAGCAGCTTGAAGATCCAATGCTGTTTCAACTGTCCATTTCCCTTCACCAGATGAATGCATAATGCCTTTAATTTCATCTAATTTTGCATCTTTAGAAAACGCGTGTTCTGTTAAATCCATGAGCCAAGAACGAATAACCGAACCATTATTCCAAACTTTTGCTACCTTTTCATAATCAAAATCGAATTCACTTTTTTCTAATACTTCAAATCCTTCTCCAATCGCAGCCATCATTCCGTATTCAATTCCATTGTGAATCATTTTTAGGAAGTGACCACTACCTGCTTTTCCAGCATATAAATACCCATTTTCTACAGCTGTATCTCGAAAAATGGGCTCGACAATGCTCCATGCTTCAGGCTCTCCCCCAATCATATAACAAGCTCCATCCCGAGCACCTTCCATACCCCCGGATGTGCCGGCATCCATAAAGCTCACTCCCACTTCCTTTAGCTGGTTGTATCGACGAATGGATTCCTTATAGTGAGAATTACCAGCTTCAACCACGATATCTCCCTCACTCAGAAATGTTGTTATCTCACTAATAACGGAATCAACAACGGAGTGTGGAACCATAATCCAAAAAACTCGTGGCTTTTCTATTGATTGAACAAGATCTTGTAAGCTAGATGTACCTTCAGCCCCGTATTTCTTTATTTCTTCAACAGCATTTGTATTTAGATCAAATGCTACTACATCATGTTTATGGTCAATTAGGTTCTTTCCTAAGTTTAGCCCCATTTTTCCTAATCCAATTAATCCGACCTTCATCATTAATCCTCCTTGAGTATTTCTATATTTTTTGAGTTTTTCATCTATAGCAGAATGGATTCAAAGTATAATCATAATCTTTCTTTTACCACCATCTATAACCATCCTCTTCCAATAATTGATGAGCAGCTTCAGGTCCCATCGAGCCAGATTGATATGAATGAAGTGGAACAATATTTTCCTCAAATGTCTCTAAAATAGGCTGTACCCATTTCCAAGATAATTTCACTTCGTTCCAATGAGCAAAGAAGGTAGAATCTCCACGCAGAGCATCAAATATTAAGAGTTCATATGCTTCGGGCACGTCTTTTTTACTCGCTGAAAAATCAACAACAATAGGTTCTAACTTTCCATTTATCGGGTTTTTACTATTTAACTGCAACGAAACACCTTCATTAGGACTTACATTAATAACTAATAGATTGGGTTCAGCATTTTGGATTTCATTGGTATACAAATTCTTTAATGGGTTTTTGAATTCAATCACAATCCGCGTTAATTTTTCCGTCATTCTTTTTCCTGTCCGGATATAGAATGGGACCCCGTCCCAGAAGGAATTATCAATCCATAGACGAGCAGCAATGAATGTATCGTTTTTAGAAGAAGCATCAACGCCAGGTTCTTCTAAGTATCTGACTACTGGTGTACTGTTTATTTCACCTGATCCATATTGGCCACGAACGACGTGGATACCTACAGTATTTTTCTGTAATGGTCGCAGAGATTCCATAACTTTTCTTTTCTCATTACGGATATCTTTTGCACTAATATGTTTTGGGAGATGCATGGCTGTCATCATCAACAGCTGTAGCATATGATTTTGAACCATATCACGAATAGCGCCTGCTTGGTCATAATAACCAGCCCTCTCTTCTACACCAACCGTTTCACTAGCCGTAATTTGCACATTGGCAATAAACCGATTGTTCCAAAGTGATTGCAGAACAGGATTGGCAAATTCCAAGGCTTCAAGGTTTTGAACCATTGGTTTTCCGAGATAATGGTCAATCCGAAAAATTTCGTTTTCTTCAAAAGCTTTGCTTAATTTTTCGTTTAAATCTTCAGCAGATTTTAAGTCATACCCAAATGGTTTTTCGATAATCAATCGTTTCCATCCCTTTGTCGAACCTAAGCCACTCTTCTTTATGTTTAAAGCAATTACATCAAAGAATTCAGGAGCAACAGAAAGATAAAACATTCTATTCTCTTCAATACTCTCGTCTTTTTCATTTTGTTGAACGAATTCAACTAACTTCTTATACCCTTCAGTATTCGTGAAATCTAACTGGCAATAACGAAATGCCCTTACAAACTCTTGTTTTTCGGATTTATCATTTATCAAGTGTCTAGAAAAAGTGTATAGCGAGTCTGTTACATGGTTTTGGAAATCAACATCAGACATTTCGTCTATTCCTACACCAATGATCAAAAAAGAATCTGGTAATTTTTGATTCAAATATAAATTAAACAAGGCAGGGTAGATTTTTCGCTTAGCTAAATCCCCAGTTGCCCCAAATAAGACAAACGTCATAGAATCCACTTTTCATTCCTCCACATTTTCAAATAGAAAAATGTCTGATTTTCTTCGTTTTCCCTACAAAAACAACAAGGATTTTCGCTATTGCGTTATCCTACTTTTGGATGTAAGATTCGTTTATTTCTCCCAGCTTGTCCGGTAATAATGATATCTCTTAATTGAGAATGTCCACATTTTGGACAGGTTTCATTATTTATGGTGATGGTTAGACATCTTTCACAAACTTTTCGCTGCTTAGTTTTGAACTTTCCCATGCGGATCTCTCCTTTCGTCAAAAGCAACAACATGTATAAATTATTAAATGAAGTTTCACTTCATCTCACCATGCTTGTAGTAGTATTCTCTTAAGGTTTGGTAGTATTCTTTAAGCTCGCTATTACTTGAGCAAAATCAGTATATTACGTAAGTTATACTTTTGAAAGTACGCACTTTATTAACATATAGATACATTGGTATAACATAGTGTTAAAAATAACACTATAAACATGAATCCAATACCAAGTAACTGATTCCTTTATTAAATGTTGTGTTTTTTCAACCTTTTAAATACGTAGAGATATAAAAAACCACGGACAGCATCTTTATTAAGATAGCTAACCGTGGTTTGTTAGTATATGAACTTTTTTACACTTTTTCGAACCCCTAGGAGAAACTCTTTTTTTACTGAATAGACGATTTGTTTTCTGTTTCTTTTTCTAATACATTCTCAATATAATCTTTACCCCAGTCATACATAGCATCCAGAATAGGCATCAGACTTCTTCCATACTCAGTGAGTGAATATTCAACTTTTGGCGGAACGACAGGATAGACTTCACGATGAACAATCAAATGGTCTTCAAGTTCACGCAATTGATTAACAAGCATTCTTTGAGTGATACCAGGCATGAGGGCCTTTAGTTCACCAAAACGTTTGGTTCCTTCTTTTCCTAGATGCCACAATACCAACATTTTCCATTTTCCACCAATAATCGAAAGAGTCAATTCTTTTTCACAATTAAACACTTTTTCCCCAAGATTCGGCATTTATTTCACCTCCAACTCTTATTATGTCCCATAGTATACTTTTTATTACTATATGATAAAATAGTGCATACTTTCAATTTAGTAACATACCCAGTATACTGAGTATCGTACCGTTAGTAAATAGCTATCATTTAGCTGATCTTAAAATCATGGATGCAGCTGATATGAAGTTAGCCAAGCATCTGCAGCAGGCTCTGACATCATCACCATTCTTGGTACAGCTGAAGACGAGTCCATTAAAGGTGCTGTAGAAGAAGCAAAAAACAAGGTAAACAAATCCTTGCTGATATAATCGCAGTAAAAGACATTGAAAGTCGTGCGAAAGAACTGGATGAACTTGGAGTAGATTATATCTGTGTTCACACAGGTTATGACCTCCAAGCTGTAGGAAAAAATTCTTTCGAAGACCTTGCAACCATTAAGAGCGTTGTAAAAAATGCGAAAACGACTATTGCAGTCGGAATCAAATTAGAAACACTTCCAGATGTGATTAAAGTACAACCAGATCTTGTCATCGTAGGTGGTGGTATCAAAAGCAAAGACGATAAAAAAGCAGTTGCAGCTAAAAGCAAGAATTGATTAAACAAGGTTAATTATAACTATGAATGCTACTCAATATTTAGCTGAAGTCGTTCAAGAATTAAGTCGGACAGTCGACTTTGTCTCTATTCATGACAACATCTATTTCCGCTTTAGCAACAGCCACTTCTTTTTTAATGGATTCCACTTCCTCCTTTGCCATTTTTATCACGGCAGCGGATACTTCAGCTACTATTTTATCTAACCGTTTTAAACCTTTTATCTCGTTCTTCTTCATGTTTAGATTTTCCGTTAAAGGTTCTACCAAAACGCGGATCAGTTCGGATTGTTTTTCTATGGTTTTTTCTTGCTGGTCCATTCTATCCGTTATATCTCGTTCAAAACGCGTTCTGTCAATTCAAGAAGTTACTATTCAATTTGGTTTTACAATACTACTCTGAATCGAATGTGGGATACCTGGCGGAAAGTTGGCCAATACAAGCAGGGAACGGGCTTTTTTATGCCCGGAATGTCATGATTTCCACCCGTTTACGATATCTTGAGGCTGTAAGGAACATAATTCAGCTGGGGTAGGAAAG
>NZ_JVPL01000276.1:0-21351 GCF_001054655.1 Bacillus sp. 220_BSPC | reverse complement strand
CTCATGGCAGGGGCATGAGCTGCTGATGACGGCATACCCGATTGAATCCGGGGCATGGGTCTGGGCTTACAAAGAAATTAAAGACTCATATCCAGATACATCAAGGGGGCAATCGGGACCATTATTGGAATCCAAAAAGCCAACTTTTCCATTTGTGATCCGCAGTAAACCGATGCTCGATGTCCTGCATAAAATGCAAATGGTTTGTGATGTAAGCGCAACCGTCCTTTTATTGGGGGAATCCGGTGTAGGGAAGGAAATAGCAGCCAGGGCCATACATAATATGGGTAATAGAAGCGACGGACCATTTATACCTGTCAATTGCGGTGCCATTCCGGAAAACCTGATTGAAAGCGAACTGTTTGGCTATGTAGAAGGGGCTTTTACCAGCGCACGGAAAGAAGGCGCCAAGGGAAAATTCACACTGGCCCATAAAGGTATCTTATTTTTGGATGAAGTGGGCGAGTTACCGCTGAACGTACAGGTAAAACTGCTTCGTGTCCTTCAGGAACGAGTCGTCACACCAATTGGAAGTTCGACCTCACACCCTGTTGACATTCAAGTGATTGCCGCAACAAATAAATCGCTCGAAAAAATGGTGAAAAAAGGTGAATTCCGAGAAGACTTATATTATCGTCTTCATGTCGTGCCTATCCATCTTCCGCCGCTAAGAAATCGTGTGGATGAGATTCCCCACCTGGTTCAGTTTTTTTTACAAAAGTACAATACACTGTACAATCGAAAGGTAGCGTTCACCCCGGATGCAATCGACTTGCTTTGCATCTATCAATGGCCCGGTAACGTGCGAGAACTTGAAAATACAGTTGAAAGACTCGTGATTACTAGCGGAATACCGGAAGTGGATGTTGCTTTGGTTAAAGAGGTGCTTCCATTTAAAGAGCCCAAACCCCCTTCACTACCCGTCATCGATTTCCTAATGCCTTTGCAGGAAGCAGTTGACCTTGTGGAAGAACAACTCATCAACATGGCGATGGAACAATATAAATCATTGAAACTGGCGGCAAAGGTATTGGAAGTCAGCCAGCCGACGATGAGCAGGAAATATAAAAAATTACGAAATAAAATGGAAGAGGCAAGCTTTTCACCAGTGGATAAACGGGCCATTTTAGAAGAACAAATAAACCAGCGGCTTCGATCCATTGCCGTTGTGACCGCAGCTATCATTCCAGCTGAAGAGGTTATCAGTCTACAAAAAAATATGAACCGGCAACCTTCCTATTCCCAGAAATTAAAACAAAAACTTACCATGATTCAAGAAAAGGAAGGCGTAATTGAATGGGTCTTTATATTTATCATGACGGAGGATGGACGTCTGATTCACCTCGTTGCAGACAAAGGCTTTGTAATTGAACCGGGGGAAGAATATATGGGTCCCCCGGAAATGGTCAATGTCGCTTACCAGGCGTTTAATGGTAAAGCGGGTGTTACTCCCATATACGAAGACAGGTACGGTGAGTGGAAAACAAGCTTTGCGCCAATCATCGATGATGACGGCAATATTGTAGCTATTGTCGGATGTGATTACAGCAAAGCCTATTTCAATTCAGAAATGCAACGTCTCCGTAAACAACTAAACATACATGTTTGATTTCGGCATGCAGTCCTATTATCGAATTGGAGCCCTGGGTAAAAAAAGAAAAGCTGATAACAGAGCCGTTTTGAACGGGCTTCTGCAGTCAGCTTTTTCGTTATTATCAAACCATATATACATCATGAACGTTATGAAGGAATTAAAATGGCAGTAAGCTTATATAGGCAATATGGCATCTTGTTCCTCCACCAACCGCCCTCAAAAATGAAACGGTTAAGCGTAGGAGCAGAATATGGATAATCATTTGCAAAAAAAACAAAGATTTATCCCGATTATACAAATGAGTGCCCATAAGCTTTTTTGCCATGAAACCTATATAACTTTCTCTTTATTTTCTCCTTTTTTCACCAAAAAATAAGCAGTAATCAAGGCTGTAATAGGAATTATCAGGGCTACTCCTGTTCCAGCACAAAATATTGTGATCATTTCAGCACTGAATATTTTTGAGTTTACTATTTCTCCAACAGAATAGGATAAATCTTTAAACCATATAAGCAATGCCAAATAGCCTCCAAAGAAAGCAAAAAATAGTGTATTCGTAGATGTCCCTAAAATATCCCGCCCAATACTCAATCCAAATGTGTATAATTCCTTCTTGCTAATGGATGGATGGTGATGATACATTTCTCGCATGGGAGATGCAATGGCCATGGCTGTATCGATAATCGCGCCAATAGTACTCATAATAATTACTGAAGCACCAATTTTAACAAAATCCACCCCAATATAAAGGGAAAAGATGCTAAGCTCTTCTATTTCTTCTTCACCGAAACCTTGTATCATCGCATTTTCCGTCACAATGACAATAAAAAAGAGTACAATAACAATCGTGATAATAGTAGAAATGAATGCTGTTTTTGTTGTACTGTTCACTTCGTTAATGAAAAATAAATTAATATAACTAATCACCGTACATGCAATCAATGTTACGATATACGGATCAATATATGGATTAGTCATAAAAATGATGGTGAAAAGTAACACACCAAAGTTTAGGAACAAAGCAAAAAATGAACGTGCCCCTTTTTTTCCGCCAATCAAGATCATTAATATAAATAGTATAAACGCTAGCAACACTAATACATTCATTATCTTTCCCTCTTTCGATTAATGAAAAAAATAGAGACATATAGACCGATCGGGATAGTTAACACGATTCCGATACCACCTGCAAGAGCACGGGCCAATTCCAATGTTAGGTTCATGGAAAGGGTAAATCCCAATGCAGAATTATTTTTCAAATACAAAATAATCATAGGAATGGAACCACTTATATAGGCAAAAAACAAAATATTTGTCATGGTCCCCATTATGTCTTTTCCAATCTCTAATCCTGAAGTTTTAAGTGCTTTTACTGATATGTGGTTATTCTTTTCATACAACCCGAAAATCGAAGAAGACATGGTAATGGCTATATCCATTACAGCTCCTAAAGAACCGATAAATAACCCTGCCAAAAACACCATTTTATAAGGACGAGTGATAAATTGCATCTCTTCATATCGAAGGCCCTTTTCGGAAGTTAACCACATAACAAGATAAGCAATGAACAGCGATAAAAAAGTCCCTAACAGTGTCGCAATCACCGCTGCATAGGTTTTTTCATTAAAACCATTAACGAGTAAAAGGGAAAAGACCGTAAATAGTATGATACTTATACTGCATATCAAAACCAAACCAATGTTTGATGTATTCAAATAAAAATCTAATGCATATGACAATAATATGGCATTGACTGCCAAACTAATAATTGAAAGCAGGCCTTGTTTTTTTCCAACGATAAGTAATGTAAAGATAAAAACCCATGCTACAATCAACACAAATTTATCACGTTTTACGTCTTTTATTGTTCCAGTTAACTCTGAATTTTCTTTAGTCTTCGTATCAATCGAAACAAATAAATCATTTCCAACTCGATATTCTTGATCAAAAGCTCCGGATGAGGAATATTCATTTTTTAAATGAATTAGCTTTCCTTTTTTTTCTCCATTTTGTATTTCGGCTATTATACTCTGGGTAAATAGTCGATCTTCATTTTGATACATATCATTCAATTCAGTTGTATTTTCCAGATTTGTTTTGATGACTTTGGCTATTGGTCGTTCATAGAATGAATAATTGTGATGAACAAAGATAACAGACAAGACAAAACAAAGTGCTATGACGGCGTACAAAGAAACCTGCTTGTATCCCATTTTTTTAAATTTATTTACGATAACATTCAAAATAAAACCTCCAAATATCGGGTGGGCAAAAAAAGCAGGGAGGAGCCAGAATTGATTGGCTCCACCCCGCCTTACTAGTATTTGATTTTATTTATCTTATCATGAATGAATTTGGTTTGCGAAAACAAAGTCCGATTTACCACCTTAACGTCTCCCCGGTAGGATGGGAAGAACCAAATTTCATAAAATACTTGTCAAGTCCCTTCATTCCTGATATTCTCACTTCATTGTCAATACCATCAGTTGTGAAAAACTAAGGGCAATACTACAATTTCCTAAGTAGTATTGCCCTAAAATTCGTATAATTATCGTTTAGTAAAATCGCGAATGATTCAAGAATACATTGAAGATCTTTTTAAAATCTAGTATCTCAGAGATGCTTGGTGGATTTCTGGAGCATGACTACTTCCATCGCTCCAACTTTGGAATTTCCCTAGTTTGCAATAAATGTAGGTATTTTCATTTTTTCCATCAATTGATTTTGAACAAATTCTTGCATTTCCATTGCAGTAATATTTTGTGTAAATCCAGCATTTTTAGCACTTTTACTACCATCTTTTTCATTTCTCCACCTAATTCATCTTTAGAAAACGGCATTTCATCTCCATATACTTTTAACACAGTACTTCAACGTTAAATCCTCCGGGTGCTTCTACGTAGAAAGTATATCCGTGTAAATGTTGTGGAGGTTTTACCTTGAATCCATCCTCCTTCAACCGCTGATTGATCCTGTTAACTTGTTCTTCATTTTCTTGTATGAATCCAACATGAAAAGTCTTGGGGTATTGTACATTGCTTCCTTTCATCAGAGTCAATATGGAACCATCATCATCTTTCATTGCAGCGAACCCATCTCCCCTACTTCCTGCACATGTCAATCCAAAGTATGTTTCTAAAAACTCACGTGAAGCTGTAACATCATTAACAGTTAAATTTATGTGATTGATTTTCATTACTTCCCCCATTTTTAATAGTATAGTTTTCTTTTCCTTCTCTCCACATGCTTCATTGTCCTTAGCTGCATAATAAAAAAGCGATCCTGCTTAAGTAAGAATCGCATATGTTCAGTTCATATGACACGGAGTTGTTAAATAGCACCTATAACTTTTTAACACGGCTCCTGAAGATTTTCCAGAAGGTCGTCGAGGCGATAAAATTGTGAGGCACATCCTTGGACTATACCTATTCCCATTACTTGCTGAAGCCCCTCGGCTGAAGCGAATCGAGAACGCATGATGAGTTTTGTCTTACCCTCGTGTTCAACAAACGTCAAAGTTACCAGTGTAACTGGCATACCGTCGGCTGCGTTGCCTCCTTCATCTGCAAACATGTCCGTTAAGACAATCTTCTCGGGTACGATTATTTCTTGATAAACAGCTTTCCCCCAAGATTCTTGTCCATAAAATCAGACATTTCCATTCCTCCTTCCTATTTTCGTAATATGATATTCCTTCTATTTCGTCAAAATGTCAGTATTCCCCTCCCGATTCAGTAAATAATCATCAAGTGACCGCAGTTACAAGATTAAAAAAAGGTCAACCAGTAATAACTGGCTAACCTTTTATACGAACGGGCAATCAATATAGGGACTCCATTACAATATTTTTTCATTTTCTAAGTTCGTGTTCGACTCTGCTTTCTTAGCCAATTTAAATTTATAGAATAATATACAGGCTACCAAAAATCCTATTCCATAAAATAGTCCAACTCTTTGAGTAGGGTCAAAGGCAAGGAATACTAGAATCAGCGAACAAAAGCCTAAACAAAACAACGGGACGAATGGGTAAAACGGTACTATGTATTGTAAGTCTTCCGTTTTGCCACCCGCTTTAATAAATTTCTTTCTAAACATATATTGCGATAAAGCAATTCCCATCCATGAAATCGTGACGGAGATACCGGCTATGGACATTAGTATAACGAACACAGTATCCGCCGCAATGAAGCTAGTCAATAACGAGAGAAGCGAAAAGCATATCGTAAAAAGAAGGGCATTCAAGGGCACTTTCCTTTTGGACAATAGACCAAAAACTTTTGGTGCCATCCCATCATGGGCCATCGACCAAAGCAACCTTGTAGATGCATAAAGACATGAATTCCCCACTGAAAGAATGGCTGTTAATATAATGAAATTCATGATACCTGCTGCATAAGGAATCCCCGCTATCTTCATCAAAGTTACAAAAGGACTTTCCAATAAACCTAATTCCGAAGAAGGGAATATGGCGGAAAGGATGATAATGGATGAAATGTAAAAAACAATGATTCTAAATAGTACGTTTCGAATGGCTTTAGGAATGTTTTCTTCAGGTTTTTCACTTTCACCTGCCGCTATTCCTATAAGTTCTGAGCCTTGATAAGAAAATATTACATTCATCATTGTCACAAAGATAATTGTAATGCCGCCAGCTGGAAATAGACCAGAAGGTGCCAAATTCTCGAAGAATGGGGTTGGACGATCAGATAAAGAGACAAAACCAAAGATACCAGCGATTCCAATCAAGATAAACAAAATCACTGCAACGATTTTTATTCCAGCAAACCAATATTCCGCCTCTGCAAAACCTCTTGTCGTCAATGCATTCAATGTAAATAAAAGCACTATGAACACCGCACACCAAATCCAGGTAGGACTATCGGGGAACCACTGTTTCATCAATATTCCTGCTGCCGTAAATTCAACTCCTGCAGTTGCGGCTGAGCCTACGAAATACATCCATCCTAGAGAGAAACCAGCGGAAGGCCCAATATATTCGGCAGCATATTTTTGGAATGATCCTGTAACCGGCATATGAACGGCTAGCTCGCCAAGGCAGACCATGACCATATACAAAATAAGACCGCCTGCTAGATAACCGATCAGGGCTCCTCCTGCCCCCGCTTGGTTAATTGTATAGCCAGCATTTAAAAAAAGGCCTGTACCAATTACGCCGCCAAGTGAAAGCATAAATAAATGGCGTCTTTTCATTGAGCGTTGCAGCTGATCATTATTCTCCAGTCCATACCCCATATAATCACGTCCTTATCTTATCTATTAGCCTATGCCTTCTCCCAAACCATCTTAGAACCTCAATGAGAGACAACTAAGGCCGCCATCTTGTTTTTGAAATTCAGTCATTTCCACTTCAATCACTGTGTATCCCAATTCTTCAATTTTTTTCTTTGTACCCTCAAACCCTTTCGGGACAATAACGCAGTCGTTCATTCTGACGCAGTTACCGGAATATTCTTCTTCCTCTTTTACGATGATTTGATTAAAGCTGGAAAAAGCCTCGTGATTAATGAATTCCCCTGCCACTAATAAATTATTGTCTCCCAGATAATTGACACCCGTTTTTAAATGAAAGAATTTCTTAAGGGGAATGATGGTCGTGCCATAACCATACTTACCCATGATATCTTTGAACTGCAGAGCACCTGCTTCATTCGTTCTGGTTGAAAGGCCAACATAGAAGTGATCCTCTACTTGCATTACATCCCCGCCATCTAACATACCTGGAGATTGAATATATTCGATTGTGTCATAAAAGTCCTTTAAAACTGCTTTCATTTCATTAATCTCACCATTCCGGCTTTCTGCTCCAGGATTGGTTACAAGGGCACATTTTGACGTCAACACCGCGGTATCTTCCACAAACGTGGAATCAGGGTACCTCTCATCCGATTCGAGAACGGTCACTTTCACACCGCATTGTTTTAATGCTTCTACATAGGCCTCGTGTTGTACAAGCGCTTTTTCATAATTCGGGTTTCCTAAATCCGATGTTGTTAAGCCATTTACAAAACTTTTTCCAATCTTTCTTACAATCGCGTGATTAAACATATATATTCCTCCTAAATAGGTAGTTTATCTTTTTATAATGTGGAATACCTTTATGCTCCTGCCGTACTTTAAATGAAGTTTCGTTTATTCCAGAAGCGGAAATTATAGATATATAGGCATGGTAGAGAGAAGAGACAACCGAAAGCCTTTCTTAACTATAAGGGGTGTCTCTTTTTAGCCCATGCTTTCTAAATTATTTTGATGACCGCATAAGTTATCCGCTATTCCTACAAAATATCTTACTCCATACCCTAAAGCCTTCTCATCGACTTTAAATTTAGGATGGTGCAAAGGATAAGCTTTTCCAAACTCATTATCATGGACGCCTAGAAATTGCATGGAAGAGGGAACGATTTCGGAAAAAGCCGAAAAATCTTCTGTCCCAAACATGGGATCATCAACCTGGATGATATTATTTTCCTCAAAAATACCTTCCATGACCGTTCTTGAAATATCAACGGTAGCTTTATCATTCACCACCGCTGGATACCCTAAATACCAAGTGACTTCACATTTTGCCCCATGCGTTTCTGAAATACCCTTAACGATTTGCTCTAGATACTCCCTTGCTTTCACTCGGCTATCAGAGTCCAAGGATCGAATGGTACCGCCGATTTCTGCATATTCAGGTATGACATTGAGCGCACTTCCGGAATGGAACTGGGTGACTGAAATGACAGGTGTCCTAAGAGCTGAAATTTTTCTGGAAACGATATGTTGAATATTCGTCGTTATTTCTGCACCAATGATAAGCGGATCTACCGTTAATTCCGGAGTCGACGCATGACCCCCCTGCCCAATGATTTTAATTTCAAAATCATCGGCTGCTGCACAGAATACCCCTTCCCTTAAACATATGGTTCCTGTTCGTTCATATGGAGTAACATGCAATGCAAATGCATAATCCACTCCTTCCATGACCCCTTTTTTCACCAATTCCTGAGCTCCTCCTGGCAGAACCTCTTCGGCGTGTTGGAAAATAAACCTGATTTCTCCATTAATCTCGTCTTTTTTCCCGGAGAGGACTTTTGCAGCACCTAATAACATCGCAGCATGTGCATCATGTCCGCATGCATGCATAACCCCTGGATTTTTTGATTTATATTCAATATCTGCTTCCTCTTCAATCGGGAGTGCATCAATATCTGCACGAAAGGAAATCGTATTCGATTTTCGGGGTGATTTTTTTGCGCCTTTGAGAACCGCTAATACACTCGTTTCCGTAGGTCTTGTCACTTCTAATCCTGTAAAGGTTTTTAATTTCCTATAGATGAATTCGGAAGTCTGGTGCTCCTGATACGAGAGCTCCGGATTTTCATGAAAATGACGTCTCCATGAAATCACTTCATCCACAACTGTCTTCTGTATTGTCTTCATCATAAATGCCTCCCTGATCAATTAGTGCCAATATTCAGATTTTTCAGATCTTTAAAAAGGGCCATACTGTATGCTTTGAGCAATGATCAAAAAGATAATCGCTACGGCAACCTGAATCAAAAGAAAGGGAAATACCCATTTTACCCATTTCGTGAATGATATGCCTGCCACTGCCAGTCCAGCCAATAGCACTCCAGAAGTCGGAAATATCATATTCGAAATCCCATCCCCTAATTGGAAAGCTAAAACTGCCGTTTGTCTTGTCACACCCATTAAATCCGCTAATGGAGCCATGATCGGCATCGTCAATGCTGCTTGTCCGCTTCCTGATGGAACAATGAAGTTAAGGAATAATTGAACAATGAACATTCCGATTGCATTTATGGCGGGAGGAAGCTGCTCAACCAATCCTGCAGCATAATATAAAATGGTATCAAGCAAGCCGCCACTTGTAATGATGACCAAGATTGTCTGAGCAACACCTATTATCAATGCCCCGGAAACCATATCGCCCGCTCCTGAAATAAAACCATTAGCCATCTTGGATGGAGTCAAGCCTCCGATTAGGCCCATTATGATCCCGCTTAATAAAAACAAGCCGCCAATTTCACTTATATACCAACCTAATTTAATAACTCCATAGACTAATAGGATGAAATTCACCAATAAAATAATTAAAGCAGCGCTATGTCTTTTGCTCATCCTAAAGTTTTTATCAAGTTGTCCATGTTCTTCACGCCTGAATTTCCCATACTCCCCCAGTTCAGGGTTTCTTTTTACCTTCATTGCATGGAAATAGATGTACAATACTGTAACGACATAAAACACTGCAAGAAGAGCGATCCGCAATCCCATTCCCGAATACATGGGCAATTCTGCAATGCTTTGGGCAACTCCAACATTAAATGGGTTCGTAATGCCCGAAATGAATCCAGTCGCCAATGTTCCAAGGATGACGATCGCAAAACCAGTAAGTGCATCAAAGCCTAATGCGATCGTCATCGGAACAATGATGGCGATATAAACTAAAGCATCTTCAGCAGAGCCGATCAGTGTCCCTAATGATGCGAAGATTAATACCATCAACGGTATAAGCAATTTTTCTTTTGTTCCGAATCGGACAGCCACAAACTTAATGAAAGAATCCAGTGCCCCTGTTGCCTGCATGATTCCCAGAGCTCCTCCAAACAAAAAGACGAACAAGATAATTGACGCTCCTTCAATCATCCCTGCGTGAATGCTGCTGAACATTTCCAATAATCCCACAGGTGTTGATTCTACGAATTCAAAAGAAGTGGGATCGACTACACTTCGGCCGTCCTTTTCAATTCTTTCATATTGGCCTGCGGGTAAGATATAGGTTAGAACCGTCACTATCACAATTACGATAAACATTAATACAAAAGGATTTATCCCTTTTTCCGGTAACTCCGTTAGTTGGTTATGTGGCTTATTATTCTGATTAAGCGGCTCGGAAGTGATTGGACCATTAGGCAGGTCATTCATATTAAAACCCCCAGTTAAAGTTTAATACTATTAATCCAGTTTCCCTGTCGGACCATCACTTCTCAACCAAACACTTAAACATACTCATTATTAACTTCTCAAGCAAAACAGGCGTATGGACAAAGGCGCTATCGATGTGAAGGCGCTCAGTACGCTGATGGGCATCCTTGCCGAATGGCCCCACATTAAGTACGGGTGCCTGAAGTTTTTGCATATCGGCAAAAGGAATGCTGTAAGTATCGCCCCAGACTGGTGTATTTTTTTCAAAAGCCGTCCAGCCGTCAGAGTCATCAGTATATTGAACATAGCTTAAATCGCAAAGGCCATTAAAATAATGAATTTGTCTGACTTCTTCATCAAACTTTCTGGCCGTTTCCTTCATTAATTTCACAGATTCGATGATAAGCGGATCATCGGACGAATTGACGGCTGGATAATATGGCGGTGCGAACAGCAATACAATGGCGGGTGAAAGCTCCTGACATTGTATCATCAATTTTTCAGCGATCCGCACTGATTTTTCCCGTTCATCCAAATCCTTGTTTCCTTTAACTTCACTCTTTATTTGCTCAACAAAACTCTCGCCAAATTTGCCCTCGGCATATGAAAGTAACTTTTCGTAGCGCAATACTTGTACTTCGCCTACACCTTCAATTTGTTCACGCAGACAAAGTTCTTTATAAGATTCATTGCATTTCATCGCTGCTTCGTTCGCAACCTGCTCGAATAAATCCATTATTTCTGCAGCTGTTCTTTTCATGATGAACACATTATAAAGCGCGGCTGCCCGATAAGGTGTCTGTGTTGAATATTGTAGTTTTAGATCTTTTTGCTGAAGCGATACTGGTAAAGGTGTTTCCTCACCAAGGTCACTTTCCAGAAAAAGAGTGTTCCACTCCATGAGCTGCGTGAGAAATGAGGCTATATAGTTAGCGGTTATGCCCTTTAATGGCTCGCCTACATGAGTTTCTTTCCCATAAAAAAGGGCAGCGGGCATGATTTTCCCCAAAGTTCCGGAATAAATATAATGATTATTATCACCCGGTTTCTGTGAAAAGGACGGTTCACTATTAAAAAACATTTTATAGGAAAGGTCATATTTATCACGTAAAGCCACAAGTTCTTTAACTGCAGCCCTCATTCCCGCAGAATTCACTTCCTCATCTGGTACCGTTAACAGCAGGAGATTGATCGGCCATTGTTCGATGCTTGCCTTTTCGATGATAGCCATATGAAGGGCAAGCCCCATTTTCATATCCATCGTTCCTCTACCAAACAAGTACTTTCCTGATTCCAGATCAATGCGCGCTTCTTCCGGCAGATCATCTTTCCTATCATGAAGTTTTTTCGTGAGCTCCTCTGGTTGAAATGCAAGAGTCTCAAGGTCACCGTATTCTTCAGTATGAACCGTATCAAAATGACTAATTAATACTACGGTCTCCTTGCTATCGGGATGTTTATAAAAGGCATTGACAAAATTCCTTCCTAAATCTGCCTCGTGAAGCGATAAGTGTGCCGGGTTCCTTTTAAAATAATCAAGCTCCCTTAATTTCTCTTGCACCTTATAAGGGAACGTTCGCTCCCCTGGTGTAAGAGTACGACTTTCCCAGCTAACTAGTTCACACAACAAAGCACGGAGCGTTTCTGGAGTACCCCATAGTAATTGACTCATTTCAATCCCCCTTCATCAATATTTGTACGCACCACCGGGCAGGTTAAACAGGTAGGACCTCCAGTGCCCTTGAAACTGATTTCAGTTCCTTTGTACTCATAAACTGTCGCTCCCGCATCAATAAGCTTTTGCTTCGTGTAAGCGTTACCAGAAGGTATCACGCAAACCCGCGGAGCAATGGCAAGCACATTACAACCCAAGTTCAAGTACTCATCAATCGGCACTTCGATAAGCTGAATGCCTCGTTCAATAAGCAGTTTTCTGAAAAAGACAGGCATAAGGCGGGAATGGACTACCGCTAAATCATGGTCGACCATGCTGATGAAAGACATGAGATGGAGACACTCTGCCTCTCCTTGATCATGCGGAAGCTGAACTACGATGAATTCATCCACAAGATGTGCGGTCATTTCCTTTAATTGCCGAATGGCTTCAGCGTTTGTACGATAACCATGTCCGACAACCAAGGTCTTATCATCAAGCCAAACGATATCACCGCCATCCGCGACCGCATCACCCGTTAAATACCCAATGATCGGGATGTTCTTTTCCTTACAGTATTCCTTGTATACAGTCGCTTCAGGCTGCCTCGATTCTTTCCCCGACTTTAAAATAATGGCTCCTTGGCTAGTGAATTTGACTGGGTCATGCGCATATAAGGAGTCAATGCCAACTACCGAAGAGGCTGGCAAATAATCGATGTTTGGGACATATTTCTCCAAAATGGATATAAAGTCACCATACTCCGTTAGCGCTTCGTTGAAATCTGGCTCTTCCAAAAAGTTGAAGTTCTCCCATGTTTGGCTTAAATGCTCTTGACTAATAAAAGCTTCTTTCGGATGTTTTACAATGACACGTTCCAATGGTTTGTACATGGACGAACAAAATGTCACTGCCTCCCCCTCCTTTTCCGCATAGTGGAAAACGTTTCCGCTAATAGGAATTTTTCTTTTATTATAAATTTAGTTTTGGTATAATGTCAATATGTTTTAAATTTTCAAATAAATTAACTTTTTATTTAACTTGTATGGAAAGATAGGTGGTTTGTATATGCAATCAATTGACCGCGCCATGAACGTTATAAAGGTGCTGGTATCCAATTCTTCGGAAAACTGGCTGTCAATTACGGAACTTTCCCAAGAATGTGATCTTCCTGTCAGCTCCATGCATCGTTTGTTAAAGGCAATGTCCTTGCATGGATTAATTCAACAGGACGGACAATCCAAACAATATGGTTTGGGGAATATTTGGCTCGAATATGGTTTACGCATGTATGACAAAATGGATTACATAAGTCAAATAAGGCCTGAACTCGAAAGGCTGATGAACAAAGTGGAGGAAAGCGTCTATCTAAGCCAACCAATCGGGATGGAATCACTCGTTATCGAAAGAATCGACAGTGAAAAAAGCCAAATCCGGGTTTATGACCAGCTTGGCTCACGTGTACCTATGCATATCGGGGCTGCCAATAAAGCGATGCTCGCCTATATGCCATATAATCAAACGAAAAAAATCGTAGATGCTCTTCTGCCAACTCAAGAAAGAGCAGCTTTTTGGGATATATTGCAAGAGACTAAAAAGAAGGGACATGGAATCAGTCACAGTGAAAGAACAGAGGGTACATGTTCTGTTGCCGTGCCGATATTGAACCATTTTGGGGAAGTTCACGGTGCGGTGAGCATTGGCTTTGTCAGCTTTAACCTGACAGATGATAGACTGGATTTCCTCATTAAGAATGTGATGGAAACTGGCACTCGGGTTTCTGCAAAATTGGGGTATAGGGGACCATGAAAATAAGAGATCAGTGAAGGATTATCAAATAAGCCGAAAAAGAAGATGAATCATTTCATCTTCTTTTCGCTTTATATTAATCGCTGCCGGTCACAAATAAATCTTCTTTAAAATAGGCGAGGACCTCGCCGGCCACCACAGGTTCGCCCTCCAATACCTCCAAAGTTTCAATTTTCCCGCTGACACCAATATCAATGATTTCCACACTTCCATCTGCCTTCTTAATCTGAAATAATTGTTCCCATTCGTAAAATCTGGAATTTTTGGATATTGAAATTTTTTCAACCCTGCCATCACAAGGGCTAAGAATCACATCAACGTACATTTACATCATTCCTTCCTTCAGTATTCTTCAAAATGAAATGGGGTTTGTAAAACTAACCTAAGAAAGTTTTGGAACTCCGATATATCTTCTTGTTCAATGCCGAGAGTCGGAGCCCAGTACTGATCCAAATTAATATCATTGGCACAAAGCAGGATCATTCTTCCGCTTTGCATGGAAGTCACCATTGCTTTACCGAAAAACTGGGCCGAATATACAATGGTTACATCATATCTATAATCTTGTGACAATAAGCAATAATGATGAATAGCCTGGTTTTCTTTATTTTCGGAAAGAATATCAAAATTCAACGGATAGCCTCCTTTCTTGTAAACCATAATTCGTTCAGAACCTGATCCACCCCCGAAGCTGGGATGCTTCCGCTATTTTGCGAATCCCTTCAATATAAGCAGCCACTTTCATGTTCACGGAATATTTTTGTGAAGTATGGTAGACATTCAAAAAGCTGGCCGTTATCTTTTCCTTCAATCGTTCATCTACAAGCTCTTCCGTCCAGTAATAACCTTGGTTGTTCTGGCACCATTCAAAATACGAGACTATCACCCCACCTGAATTCGCCAAAATATCCGGGACTAGCACTATACCTTTATCATCGAGAATCTTGATCGCTTCCTTTGTCGTCGGCCCATTTGCTGCTTCAATCAGGATTTCACATTTTAGTCGTTTTGCATTATCCTTATTCACCACTCCGCTAATGGCTGCGGGGATCAGCACATCACACTCTTTTTCCAATAATTCTTGATTGGATAATGAATCTTTGTATAAGTTCGAAACGACCCCAAAAGAGTCCCTGTTATCCAAAAGGTAAGGAATGTCCAATCCATTCGGATCATATAAACCTCCAAGTTCATCCGCTATTCCGACAACCTTAGCCCCCATTTCATGTAAATACAATGCTAAATGACTGCCAACATTCCCGAATCCCTGGATGATTACCCGCATGCCTTCAATGGGAATCCCCTTTAAATCACAAATCATTTGAAGTGTATATAATACGCCCTTGGAAGTGGCTTTTTCCCTGCCCTTCGATCCTCCTAATCTCAGAGGCTTTCCTGTAATGAAGCCAGGTGAATCGAATTCCCTGATGTGATCATATTCATCCAGCATCCAGGCCATGATTTGTGAATTCGTATACATATCTGGTGCCGGGATATCTTTTGTAGGGCCCACTATTTGACTTACTGCCCTGACATACCCTCTGCTTAATCGTTCAAGCTCAGATGAACTCATCTGTCTGGGATCACACACAATGCCGCCTTTTGCCCCTCCGTATGGAAGATCGGTTATTCCGCATTTCAAGCTCATCCATCCGGCCAATGCCTTAACTTCTTCAGGAGTGACATCCGGGTGAAACCGGATTCCCCCTTTCGTTGGGCCGGCTGCATCATTATGTTGAGCACGATACCCTTGAAACATCCTTGTCTCGCCATTATCCATTTGAATAGGAATACAGACTTCCAGAAAACGCATTGGCGCTTTCAGAAAATCAAAAACCTGCTCTGGATAGTCCAAAACATGAATCGCTTCTTTTAAGATATCCTGGAATTCTTGCAATGGATTATCCAATTGACGTTTTTCAATAACCTTAATTTTCTCTGTCATTTTAGCACCTCTCTTTTATTCTTATTACTTATTAAGCAACTTTCATGCCAGCTTTGAGGATATTGTATGAATAGCACCATACCGCCATTTGCCCTCATCCATATCACACATACAATCATCAGGACATATGTATTAATTCATAAGCAATTCAGATTTGCATATGTAAAAAGGGATGATTAAAAACATATAAAAACGCATCCTTATTAGAATGCGTCCAGCTGTAGTCAAACCCCGATAATAATAAATTCTAACGTAGCCTCCAGGCACTTGCTTTCCGCGGGCGGCCCGCCCTCGGCGCCTTTGCTCCTGCGGGGTTTCCCTCGACACGCTTTTCCCGCAGGAGGCTCGCACCTTCCGTTCCAATCAACTTTGTTTATCTTTTAAATAGAACCCTTTTGCCTACAGTCTTATTTGTTTTAAAAAAAGAAATATTAAAACTTGAAGTCAAAAGGATACTTTCTAAACATGATTCTATTAAGCGAAATCGACTTTAAATGTTGTCATTTGGAGCAATCGAACATTTGGTTCGTATAATTGAGGCCGCCATTGATATCTCTTTCATTTATGACTTGGTGAAAGATATGTATTCAGAGTTAGTACTCCCAAGTATTGACCCAGTCATTTTGGTTAAACTGACATTCATTCAATCTACTCTATTTATTCGATTGATGCATAACTATTGAAGAGGTAAATACGAACGTGGCCTATGCTGGTTCTTAGGTTATGTCAGATAAAGGACCTCACTTCTCTACTACTTATGGAAATATTCGCTGATGCAAAAGAAAAGCCATGGCATGCTTTGGACAACAAGCGGACGTAAAATATTGTCGGTGCAGGCGACTCTTACATGAATATAAAGAAGATATCCAACTGGACAGGCAAGGGCCAGAAATGGTCGCGGTCATCTATTCTTTATCCAAATCAAAAAGGTTTAGGAATGAAACCATTCCTAAACCTTTTGAAGTCTATAAACTGAAGCATCCTTATCGGATGCGTTTTTCCTTGCAAAGTCTTATAGCTGAATTTCTTCAACTTGGTATTGGGGCGGTGCCTTCCTGAATGCCTTTGTGATATATAATAGATAACAAAAACCAATAATGAACCAACTTGTCCCCATTATCAGGGAACTTGCCTCAAGGTTGATCCATAGAATGCCAATTGCTATAGCTCCAATTAAAGGCATAATTAAGTATTTAATACACCCCTTTACCGTTCGGTGCTCCTTTTCCCGAATGATAAAATGGCTGATCACTGAAAGATTTACAAAAGTAAACGCCATTAGTGCACCAAAGTTGATCAGTGACGTTGCTGTCACTAAATCAAAGAATAAAGCCGACATTGAAATGACTCCAACTATGAGTACATTAATCGCTGGTGTCTTCCACTTAGGATGAATGAATCCAAACCATTTTTCCGGAAACACTTTATCACGGCCCATAACATACAAAAGACGGGAAACGCTGGCATGCGATGCTAGTCCCGAGGCTAGCGTATTGACGAAAGTCGTACAAAGAAAAATGGATTGAAATAGCTTCCCGCCTACATAAAGGGCGATTTCCGGTAATGCAGCATCCGGTTCCTTAAAACGGGATATATCCGGAAAAAAGAGCTGAATAAAAAAAGATGCGGTAATGAAGATGATTCCACCCCATAGCGCAGTTAAAAATATCGCTTTTGGAATCGTTTTTTTCGGATCCGGCGTTTCCTCAGATAGGGTCGTTACCGCATCGAATCCCAAAAAGGAAAAACAAAGGATCGTAGCCCCGGTTATTATGGCCGAGAAGTCCATCCCTTCATTTACGAAAGGCATTAATGTAAACACTTCTCCTGTACCTTCCCCATCATTCAAACCTTTGACAACAAGAATGATGAACACTGCCATGATGGCAATCTGAATTAAAACAAAAAGCGCATTAAAGTTAGCAAGTACATTGACGCTCCTGAGATTGAGAATGGTGACGATTGCTACGAATAATACTACCCAAATCCATGTAGGAACTCCTGGAAATAATGCTGTCAGATAAATTTTGGTCAACAATGCATTGACCATAGGTAAAAACAAATAGTCTAACAACGAGGACCATCCTACCAGGAATCCTAAATGCGGGTTTATCGCCTTTTGCGTATAAGTGTAGGCAGAACCTGCAGCAGGAAAAACCTTTACAAGTTTTCCATAGCTGGCAGCTGTAAAAAGCATCCCCACCAATGCAACGATATAAGCAGTCGGCACATGGCCGCCCGTAATCCCAGATACAATGCCGAATGTATCAAATACAACCATGGGGGTCATATATGCTAACCCCATCATAACGATTTGCCATAATTTCAGTGATCTTTTCAATGTAACCTCATTTTCCACCTATCATTCCTCCTTGAAACCGCTTTCAAACTAGTGAGTTCAATTTCTTAACTAGAATAATCCCCATGCCTCCCTCTTTTTTAAAAGTTTTACCTGTATACCTTTATGCAATTTCTGTGCCACATGATTTCGGTTTATTTCGACAAACGAAAAACGCCTTAATTCCTGTATTCTTACCCGCAATTGATTGATTCACAGATATGAAGTCTTCCAGCATCTCTTCATTGACGATTCAATTTCCCATAACTTATTCGCCTTTGCATACACAAAGCCCATGTTATCTTGTAAAAACCCTCATTAAATCGATCACAGTGACTTGGCATGATAATTGCATGATTAATCATCTATAGGAATTCATTTAATGAGTTTCAAAACTACTATAGTTATAAGAAAATGGAGGAATAGAAAAATGAAATATCCTTTATCACCTGATGTTAAACCAGAGTTTTGTACCACCGGATCATTTATGCGCTTACCTTCTTCAAGAGAAAATGCCAAATTGGCAGTGGTAGGTATGCCTTTTGATACAGCTGCTTCATTCAGGGTAGGAGCACGGTTTGCTCCACAGGCAGTCCGCCAAGCATCCATGACGTTGTTTCCTTATCATCCCATTCACAAGGTATTTCCGTTTGACGAATGTAATGCAATTGATATCGGGGATGTTTCGGTGATTCCCCATAATATACATCGAAGCTATGAGTTAATTGAAAAGGCTATGTCAGACTTGATGAAAAACGGCATCATTCCAATAGGCATCGGAGGAGATCATTCAGTAACATTGGCTAATCTAAGAGCAGCCGCAAAAATCCACGGTCCTGTTGCACTTCTTCATTTTGATTCACATACAGATACCTGGGATACTTATTACGAAGAAAAATACTGGCATGGTTCCCCGTTTATCCGTGCATATGAGGAAGGTTTGCTCCAAACGGATAAAGTTTTCCAGATTGGCATCAGAGGTACGCTCAATCATCCAGGAGATTTAGATTCCAGTACAGAACTAGGGTACAATGTGATAACTACGCCCGAGCTGAAGAAGAGAGGAATCGAAGATGTCGTGAAGGAAGTCAAGAAAACCATTGGGGATACACCATGTTTCTTGACATTTGATATTGATTTTGTCGATCCATCCTGCGCCCCTGGAACTGGCACATTGGAGGTCGGCGGTCTAAATAGCTTTGAAACCCTTGAGATGATACGCTCTCTGCAAGGATTCAACTTTATTGGGTTCGACCTGGTGGAAGTCCTCCCGCCGTATGATCCAACACAAATTACATCACTATTGGCAGCCACCATCATTCATGACTTTGCCAGTCTAGTAGCCTTACAACTAAAAGAAGAACAAGAAAAGGAGAATCCAGCCGCAAAAAGTTTATAGGAGTACCACACTAACAATTAATGAAGGGGACATTTCAGGTCCAAACTGTAATCGTTCAAAAAGGCATCTGCTATCAGTGAAAGCAGATGCCTTTTTTTCTATGTAATCTTTACCCTTGTCCTGCTACTTCGACTATAAATCATTCCATAAAACAACTTCGAGCTTCTATCGGTGTGGAAAAAATAAAAAACACATCCCTTTGAAAATGGGATGTGCCATCCTTTTATTCGTCTGATTCTGCCCCAGGCCGATTGTATTGTGTTGGCAGGGTGTCCCAAAAGCTTGCATCGACAGTTTCAATTGAATCATCGGCAAGAGCTCTTACAGCTGCATCCAAAGTGGTTACTGTTTGCTTAATTAGATAGCCATTACTTTTTTGTCCAAGCGCTACAGACTCGACATTGTGGTCCGACATACCTCGCATCTCAAAGAGCAGTGTGGCAATGTCATAACGGACGGCTGCACCATTACGGCCTATATTTTCTCCAGAACCGCCATCATACCTACCAATATGCCCCCAACCAGTTGGTTCAATGGAGTTATATACGACAGCACCCAGTTTTTTTGACGCTTCTAACACTTCAGGCTTTACGTTCGCGTTTGTAGGATAAAGAATCGAACCTGAAACAAGTTCACCATCTGTTTCGCTTAGCGTCCCTTGATGATGTAAATCTATCATGTAATCTATATCGTATTTCGCAAATACTTTTTCGTGTAAAGCCTTTACTTCTACTTGCATGGAATCAGTTTTTTTATCATGCTCACGGTTTAAGTCGATCCCATTTGCATTTGCCCGTGTTAAATGCCGATCACCTTTTGCTAAGTAGTCATCAAGAGGGAAATTAACATCTCCCATGGCTCCATCTGCATTTAACATGGGAATGATCAGTATATTAACATTTTCCAATAAACCTTTAGTCTTATTCGTGCCTAGATGTTTAATGAATTCGAGAGCACCCTCAGTAGTCAGTTGTTCATTTCCATGCTGTTGCGTTAAAAATAGTATAGTTGGATTCTTAGGATTTGACATGTACTTCGCTAGGTAAATGTCCCTTCCTTTTACCGTTTCCCCGATTACTTCCAGTGCCAGCCTTTCTTGTTTAGCATCCTGCGTTTCAAGATAGCTCACCAGGCTTTCATATGTATGAAGATTTGAAGTTGTCACTTGTCCATTTCCAGCACTGGGGCCATTTCCAACCGCTCCGACTGGTAACGCAACAGCTGTTACTGCACTTAACGTCATTAAACTAGTTAATGAAACTGCTAGAACTTTCTTTTTAACATTCAATAAAAACCCTCCTTATTAAATATAATAATCAGAAAAATGACTATTAATAATATTCTGACATTTTTACTACTTTATGTTAATAGTGAAAAATGACTATGTTTCCAAATAGTTTTCTCTTGCACAAGAATAACTTGAAAAGAATTACTTCTACAAAGGCGATATTCAAAAAACATTTTTGTTCCCGATGAAGAAAATCGAGTTTGTCTATTTTTATGGCTTGTACAATTTGGACGTTGATTGGAACGTAGGGCACTCGCTTTCCGCGGGCGGTCGGGGAGCCTTCTCGGCTTTCGCCTGCGGGACTCCCCTAGACGCGCTTTTTTAAGCAGGAGTCTCGAACACCCGCTCCAATCAACTTTGTCTTACCTTTTAGAT